>CAZHCK010000069.1:0-12973 GCA_964530915.1 uncultured Cloacibacterium sp.
TTCTTTTGATTGCATATACTCTATTTTTGTGTATAGCTATTTCAGGACAAGACAAATAAAATGGTTATTTGTATATTTATAAATTTCTCTTATATTTGAATTTATGTAAAATCCCACAAAGGGAAGCTACGTCCCTGAAAGGGAACTTCACAAACTCGCGTACCGAAACCAGCAAGCGAATTAGACGAAACGACTTACATAATCAAGAAAAACATAAACCATTTTGGAAGATGAACACCAACATAGAAAAGATATAACGAGTAAACAGCTATAGCTAAAGCCATATGAGAAACAGAACTTGTTCAGGAATATAAAGAAGTCATGATATCGGAGGCAACGATAGGGAAAAGAAATATTAACTTTGCACATTAACAAATTGACTAATGCAATACGAAGATAACAAAATAGTAAATGAGTCGCAGGTAGAATATGAAGATTTAAGCAGCGGTGATTTGATGGAAAAACCATTTAATCCCACCAAAATTGACATTACTACAAAACCGCTTACAATTGACTTACTGTTAAAACGATTAAAAGCAGAACCGATTGAAATTGACTTATCACCCGCATTTCAGAGAAAGGGCGATTTATGGGATGAAAAAAAACAAAGTCAATTAATAGAATCATTATTGATAAAATTTCCACTTCCTGCGTTTTACTTTGATGGTTCTGATAATAATAAATGGTTAGTAGTAGATGGTTTGCAGCGGTTAAGTGCATTAAGAAATTTTGTTATTCTTAAAAAACTAAAGCTCGAAGGACTTGAATTTCTGAACAAATTGGAAGGTGCTTCATTTGATGATTTGCCTAGAAATCTTCAAAGACAAATTGAAGAAGCACAAATCACAGCATATATTATCAATGCTGGAACACCAGAAGAAGTGAAGTTTAATATATTCAAAAGGATTAATACTGGTGGTTTAATTTTAAATTCTCAAGAAATTCGTCACGCTTTAAATCAAGGCGTTCCCGCTAGGTATGTTGAGGAACTAGCTAACACAAAAGAATTTCAGGAAGCAACAGGCAAAATTAATCCTGACAGAATGTTAGACAGAGAGTTTATTACCAGATTTTTGGCATTTAGAATTAAGCCTGTTTCAGAATACAAACCAGATCTGGACACCTATATGAACTTAAAAATGGGTGAACTTAAAACATTAAGCGAAAACGAAAGACAAGAAATCAGGTCTAGTTTTATATCTAGTATGAAACTTGCAAAACAAGTTTTTGGTGATTGGGCATTCAGAAAAGTATTTGACATAAACGAAAGAAGACGACCTATTAATAAGGCTCTTTTTGAGGTATGGAGTGCAGAGTTGTCAAGATTAACTGAAAACGATAGAATTACCCTAATTAAAAAACGAAGCATATTGTTTGAAAACTTTATAGAACTAATGAATTCTGATGAAGTTTTTGTGGCGTCTATAACATCTGCAACTGGTGATAAAACTCGGGTGAGTTATCGTTATTCCAAAATTGAAGGAATTATTAAAAATACATTGAACCAATGATAAAACATATCGAAATAAAGAATTTCAAATCCATCAAAAAAGCAGATGTTGGCGTTTCCAACTTAAATCTGCTTATGGGTTTAAATGGAATGGGAAAAAGCTCGTTCATACAAACTTTGTTATTATTGATGCAAAGTGATAAATTGGAAGAAAGAGTAATTGACTTAAATGGTATTTTGGCTCAAATTGGACAAGGCAGAGATGCACTATACCAATATGCAGAAGAAGAAAAAATTATTTTTGAATTAACTTTTGAAGGACAACCTAAATACTCATGGAAATTTGCCTATCAAAAAGACAAAGAAAAACTTGTGGCTGAAAATGTTTATACCAAAGAGCAAATGAGTTTTTTCAGAAAAAACACTAGTCCATTTCAATACATACCTGCAAACAGAATTGGGCCAATGGATATTTACGAAGCATCAAGTGTTGTTGTATCTGATAAAAGGCAGTTGGGCTTATTAGGTGAGTACGCTGCTTATTACATAAATGTTTTTGGACAAGAACAAGTTATTCGTGAAAAACTTAGACATAAAAAAGCTACTTCTTCAAATTTACTATCTCAAATAAATGCTTGGATGAAAGAAATTTCACCAGGGGTTTCTTTAAACACCAAGTATGTTCCCGAAGTAAACAAAGTAATTTTAGATTATCAATTTGATTTATTTAATGATAAAACCAACTCGTTTCGACCTAAAAACGTTGGCTTTGGTATCTCCTACGTGTTACCCATTGTATTAGCATTGCTTACAGCAGAAGAAGGAAAAATCATTGTTATTGAAAACCCTGAATCACATATACACCCAAGAGGGCAAGCCGAATTAGGTAAACTCATTTCATTAGCTTCAAGTATTGGTGCACAACTGTTTGTTGAAACTCACAGCGACCACATATTAAACGGCATTAGAGTAGCAGTGAAAGATAATTTTGTGGACAAGTCAAAAGTGAATGTGATGTATTTTGAAAAGACAACCACAGAAAAAGAACAGTTTACGAAAATCACTCAAATAAGAGTTGATAAGAACGGGACTTTAAGCGAATATCCAAAGGACTTTATGGATGAATGGAGTAATCAAATATCACAATTAATTTAAGTTATGGAGTTGGCATTTAATGAAATAAGTCAAACTCCATTATTGGATGACAAGTATCAAGCGAATGCAAGAATGCTTCTGTTTTCAAAAGCTGTAGCTGAAGCAAGAAAGAAAGGCTTTAGAAACATACGAACACAATTTTCCGCTAATGAAATAAAACTGACTCAGGATTATACTTTGCATAATTGGTTGTTTGACAAAGAATTTTCAGCGGAGAATAGGGCTTTATTCTATGATATGTTTGTGCAACCGTTTTTAAGAGAGGGTGATGAAGAACTTGAAGAAAGATTTATTGACGCAAATTATTTCTTCGAAGATGTAGAAAATCAAATTCCGAAACAGGAATGTTTGGGTTTAACAGCTGCCTATTTGAGTGAAACACTTGCCATAAGCTTTCAGAGCAGTCCTGCTTGGATAAAAAATAAGTTGACAATCCTTATTGAAAAGGAAGCAGATATATCAACTGAAGACGTTCATCATGTTTTTTCTAAAGAATGCTTTAATCAAAACTCCATTACAGATTTTGTTGAAAGTATTACCACGCTGGATTTAGTTGAAACGAATATCAGTCCAAATGACAAACACTTTCATTTGACTGCTCATCATGGTCAACAAGAATTAACAGAGTTATGGAATAGAATTAAAAATTCTCCTTTTGTAATTGAAGGTATGTCTATTGAATGGGGAGGCAACTCTTTCTATAAAAAACCGCAAAGAGATGGTAAAGTAGATATAGTTCATCTTAGATCTGACAGAAGATATGCAATGCAGATTCAAACTACAGGTAGAAACTTGAGAGAAACAATTAAGATTGCTATACGATTAGCTGAACAATATGGATAATAAACGAAAACAGACACTGTAAAAAAAGAACGCCATCTGGTAACAGCAAATACCCAAAAGGGAAGGCTTCTTGTTCTAAAGATAGTTTTGTGGTTAATGAAACTTTAGTTTTTCAAATCAAATTTTGTGTTAAAAACCCACCCTTCGGGCAGCTGCCAACCGTTAGCTGTAACACTCCAATAAACTGCATAATAAGCCAAAAATAATGAAAATATTTATTTTAAGATTATTACCAATTTTTGCTTTATTAATATTATTTGCTAAAATTAGTAATTGGATTTTTAAATTTTCTGATTATGCAAATAATATAATTAATACTTTAATGTTTACAATCATTGGAATTTCCTACCTTATATATGGATTTTCACTTAAAAGTAAATTAACTAAAATTATATTATTTATTAGCGGAATCTACTTAATTATATGGAATTATTATCCAGAAAATAATCTATTAACTTTTCTTGGAATATTAGCTATTATTATTCCTATTCTTATCGGAAAATTCTCTAAGGAAACCAAAAAATTAACTTGAAAACGAATGAAATTTAGCACCACAGCTAACAAGAGTTTGGCGCAATGGCGGGGCTAAAAAATTAATAATGCTCCCAATAGAATTTCTAAATTTTAAATCTAAATTTTACTTAGATTTACCACCAAAATTATCCAATTAATATTAACGTTTTGATTTAAATAAAAATATGAAAAAAATAGCTTTAGTCATTATAGCGCTCGGTTTGCTTTCTTGTCAGAAAAAAAATGAAACTCCTGAAACCCTTTCTCCTGAATTGGCTTCTTATGAGCAAAAAAGTGCTTCTGATTCATCAAATGTGATAAGCTCACAGAATTCTGCGCCTATCACTATGAATAACTCTGCGCCTATTGCCACCAATTCAGTCAACCAGCCGCAACAAACTGCACCGGGAATGAATCCACCACACGGACAACCCAATCACAGATGTGACATCCCAGTTGGCGCTCCATTAAATTCTAAAAAAGCAGAACCTACAACGGTAAAAACCACTGATATTCAAACGACTATAACTGCTCCTGTAGCTGTACCACAAAACAACACCTCTTCTACTACAGTAGCAGATGGAATGAATCCTGCACACGGACAGCCCGGTCACAGATGTGATATTCCAGTTGGCGCACCTTTACCAACAAATTAATTTATAATATTTTACAAATTTTATAAAAATAATCACTACATTTGCAACTCAAAAATTTTAATATAAGATGAGTACTATATTTAGTCTTTTCATGGTGTTAATCATCATAGCTTGTGTTTTATTAGTTATTATTGTAATGGCACAAAACCCAAAAGGTGGAGGTTTATCTGCTACGTTTGGCGGTTCTTCTGCACAATTCGGCGTACAGAGAACGAATGATTTTATGGAAAAAGCAACTTGGGTATTAGCGATTATCATTGTTTCATTGATTTTCTTAAGCGTAGTGCTTACTGCAAAACCAAGCGTACAAATTAAAGACGTAAATGCTCCAGAGAAAAAAGAAGCTAAAGCTCCTGCTCAATCAGCTCCACAAGCTCCAGTTCAAAAACCAACTGCTACGAAATAATTTATTATTTACGATATTTAAAAAGCGATTCAGAAATTCTGAATCGCTTTTTTATTTAAGTTGAAGTTTTGCAATAAAGTGTCGAACTTTCAGTCCAAATTTTAAAAACTGATATTGCAACGGTGATTGTGTCTTGTAATATTTCTCAATGAAAATCTGCATGGCTCCGTAAAAGTTAGAAAGATATTTTTCATCTTTTACTGTACTTTCGCCTTTGATGTGCAAAATAGAATGTTTGCCGTAATACCAGTTCTGATAACCTTTTTTCTGCAAGGTGTAACACAAATCTATATCTTCTCCGTACATAAAATACGATTCATCTAAACCTCCAATTTCCAGATACAATTCTCTTTTCATCAATAAAAAAGCACCTGTAATAACTTCTACTGGGGCAATTTCTGTTTCTGCAATGTCGTTTCGGTAGTAGTTTTTCTTAGAAGACTGATTCGACTGGAATGGAGAAAATAATTTTTCAAAAGAATTAAAAACATCAGGAACAGAACGCTTGCATTCTGGTAAAAAATTGCCTTGCAAATCGTAAAATCTCACGCCAAGACAACCCAAATTTTCTTGAGCTTCTGCAAAATCCAAAATTTCTTTCATGTAGTTTCCTTCCAGTTCTGTATCGGGATTGAGCAATAAAATATATTCGCCTTTTGCAGTTTTTACGGCTTTATTATTAGCCTTGGCAAAACCTTCATTTGAAGAATTCTCTATAAATTTCACTTGAGGAAACTCTTTTATCAACTCTTTCCAAGAAGTATCTGGCGATTGATTATCAATCACAATTACTTCATAATCGACATCATAAACGTATTTCTCAATGGATAAAAGACAATTTCTTAACCACTGCGTAACGTTGTAATTTAATATGATGATGGAAAGCTTCATTATATTCTCGCTCTTATAATTCTAATTATATATTTTAACTTCAAAAACAAATAGAAAAAGAAATATTCTATTACCGAAATTCTTTTTCGCTGAAGCATTTCTTTAATATTTTTCTGAAAACCTTTTTCCATTGCTGGAAGATTTCCCGAAAGTCCTGATTCTCCGAAAGATTTCTTCCCTGAACCTGTAATCACTAAACTTTCTCCAAAAACGAACATTTTATTTTTTTCAGAAATTCTAAGCCAATAATTCGCATCTTCTGCAAATCTTTGATTTTCGTCAAAATAGCCCGTATTTTCTAATACTTTTTTTCGGAAAATTGCGGTGGGAGTTGGCCCTACATTTCTAATTATTGTTTTCCACATAGAGATTTCCGCCAGTTTTTTTTCATTGAAAATATAGGGAAATCCAGATTGTTCATCATTGGCTAAAGCCACCAAAAAATCTATTTTTGAATTTTCTGTTAAAACCTTCATCATCACTTTGGTTTTATGAGGCATCCAAATGTCATCTGCATCCAGAAAAGCTATAAATTCGCCTTTAGCCAATCTCAAACCCGTATTTCTAGCTGAAGAAACGCCTTTGTTTTCTTGGTGAATCAATTGAATATTTAACTCTGAGTTTTCCTGAATAAATTGTTGAACTTTTTCAGCGCTTTTATCGGTAGAACCGTCATTGATTACCAAAATTTCGAAAACAAAATCCCCTTCTTGATTTTTCACCGAATCTAGTGCAGCTAGAATGGTATTTTCGGCGTTGTAAAGAGGAATAATTACAGAAATCATGCAGTGAAATTTTTATAAAAATTACATTTTTTCGTTGTAAGGCAAACGGTTCACAATACTTCTTCCTAGTGAAATTTCGTCTGCATATTCCAGCTCATCACCCACAGAAATTCCACGAGCAATAGTAGAAAAAGTTACCGGAAATTCTTTGAATTTTTTGTATAAATAATACGCTGTAGTATCTCCTTCCATGGTTGCAGAAAGCGCAAAAATCAATTCTTTTACCTTTCCTTCATTCAGTTTTCTTTCAATGGAAGAAATATTCAATTGGTGTGGCCCGATTCCTTCCATAGGTGAAATTTTACCGCCCAACACTAAATATTTACCATTAAATTTTGCGGTATTTTCTATCGCCATTACATCTCTTACATCTTCTACAATACAGAGCACCTCATCATTTCTCTTATAATTACTGCAAATTTCGCAAATATCTTCATCTGAAAAATTATGACATTCTTGACAATATTTAATGTCAGTTACCAATTTTTGGATGGCTTTACCTAATGCCATTCCTTGAGATTCTGGAACGCGAAGCAAATGCAAAGCAAGTCTCAATGCAGATTTCTTACCAATTCCGGGCAAACTAGAAATTTCTTCTACGGCTTTTTCTAAAACTTTACTGGGAAAATTCATTATACAAATGTACTTTTTAATTTGAAAATCTGAAAATTTGGAAATTTAAAATTATCTTTATCAAAAATAAATTTCTATGCAAAATCTTCAGTATCCGCTATTTTTAAAATTTAAAATTTCTACCCTTTCAAGTGATTTCAATATTTCTGATAAAAACGGAAATTCTTTGGCTTATGTTCGTCAAAAATTATTCAAACTAAAAGAAGATGTAGTTGTTTACAATAACGAAAGCAGAACGCAAGAAAACTTTAGAATAAGAGCTAATCAATGGATAGATTTTAACGCAAGTTATGCCATAACAGACCACACTGGAAAGAATTTAGGAAAAATCGCCAGAAAAGGAATGCGCTCTATTTGGAAAGCAACATATTTTGTTTTAGATGCTTTTGACAACCAAAAATATAAAGTTCAGGAAGAAAATGCTTGGGTAAAAATTATAGACGGATTCTTCACCGAAATTCCAATTTTGGGAATTTTTACAGGTTATTTTTTCAATCCTACTTATATTGTTCATGATAATAATGGAAAGGAAATTTACCGTTTGAAGAAAATGCCTTCATTTTTTGGTAGAAAATTTCAGTTAGACCAAATCAATGACATTGCAGATGAAGACGAAACTTTAGTGGTTTTAAGCCTAATGATGATGGTTTTATTAGAAAGAGCAAAAGGTTAACATCAAATAAAAAATATTTATTATCTTAGATAAAATCCAATAACTTATGAAAAAACTAATATTACTTTCCGCAACAATGTTTTCTGTGCTTTCTTTTGCACAACAAAATGCTTCTAATAATGTAAAAAGAGAGAGCGATAATTATCAAACCTATTTTACAGTTAATGACAATTTATTTAGAAATAGTGAAGCAGACTTAGAAATTAGCAAATATTATTTTGACATCAGAAAATACATTAAGTCAAAGAAAGCACAACTTTCTTCTGATGATTATCAAACGCTGATGAAGCAAAACGAAAAAGACTTTACTACCATTAATAAAGCAGTTTATGGAATTAGTGCTCAATTATTTTTAGAAAAGTACAGTGAAGAATTAAAGCAATACAAAAAAAGAATTTACGAACAAGTAGATTTACTTGCTAAAAAATAAAAGAAAAAGCCTGCTTTTTGCAGGTTTTTTTATGTTTACATTTTCACGATTCATTATCTTTGTAAGAAATCATTTTATATGTCAATTACCCATTTAGAACCTCAAAATATTTGGAAAAACTTCGCGGCACTAAATGCCGTTCCACGTCCTTCTAAAAAGGAAGAAAGAGTTATCGCTTTTATTAAAAATTTTGGCGAAAATCTTGGTTTACCAACTTCGGTAGACGAAGTAGGAAACGTTATCATCAAAAAACCAGCAACTGCAGGAATGGAAAACCGTCAAACAGTGGTTTTACAATCTCACCTTGACATGGTTTGTCAGAAAAATAATGATGTAGATTTCGATTTTGACACACAAGGTATCGAAATGTATGTAGACGGAGATTGGGTAAAAGCAAAAGGAACCACTTTAGGTGCAGATAATGGACTGGGAGTGGCAGCAATTATGAGTATTTTAGAAAGTACAGACATTGCTCATCCTTCTATTGAAGCTCTTTTTACAATAGATGAAGAGACAGGAATGACAGGTGCACTTGGTTTAAAACCTGGTCAATTAACAGGCGAAATTTTATTAAATCTAGATACAGAAGAAGATGACGAAATAGATATAGGTTGTGCTGGTGGTATCGATGTAACGGCTTCTGCAAACTATACTGTGACTTCCACTTCTTCAAATTTTGTGAAAATTGAAATTAAAGGTTTACAAGGTGGTCACTCTGGAATGGATATTCATAAAGGTTTCGGAAACTCTAATGTAATTCTGGGAAGATTGCTTTACGTAGGAATTTCAAACGAAATTCAATTGATTTCTATTGACGGAGGCGGATTGAGAAACGCTATTCCAAGAGAAGCTCACGCTTTGGTTGCCGTAAACAATGCTTCTGAATATTTACAGAAATTAGAAACCCTTAAATCTGATATTTTAGAAGAATTTGCATCGGTTGAAAAAGATTTAGAAATCAATTTCGCTACCGCTGAAAATACAGAGAACGGACTTTCTGTGGAAGATTCTAAAAAAATTATTTTAGCTTTAAAATCTGCCCACAATGGTGTTTACAGAATGTCTCCAGACGTTGAAGATTTAGTAGAAGCATCTAACAATATTGCAAGAGTAGAACTGAAAAACGGTGGTTTAAAAATCTTAAACCTTACTCGTTCTTCGGTAGAATCTACCAAAATGGCTGTTGCCGAACAACTGAAATCTGTTTTTGAACTGGCAGGAATGCAAGTTGACTTTTCGGGTTCATATCCAGGTTGGAAACCAAAACCAGGTGCAGAAATCATTAAAATCATGACAGAAATTTATGAAAAGGACTTCGGAGCAAAACCTCACGTTGTAGCTTGTCATGCTGGTTTAGAATGTGGAATTATTGGAGCGAATTATCCTAAAATGGAAATGGTAAGTTTCGGACCTACGATTAGAGGAGCGCATTCTCCAGACGAAAGAGCAAATATCCCTTCTGCTCAGAAATTCTGGAAATATTTACAAGAAATCTTGAAAAATATTCCTTTAAAGAATTAGAAATAAAAAACTCTCAATATTGAGAGTTTTTTATTGTATAAAGTAAACTTTGATAATCTTATCATTTTTAACTTCATAAATTGCGATGGCTTCTAATTTCTGTGGACCAAAACCTGTTACTACTTCATGATCAATTATAGTATTCCCTAGAATAGTTCTGTTTTTTATTTCGCAATGTAGATTCGTGATATTTTTAAACATTTCACTATACTGTTTTCGCATCAAATCTTTACCTTTTCCTATTAATTTATCAGGAAAAGCATAAAGTTCCACATCATCGGAATACGGAGATAAAAAAGCATCTATATCTCTAGCATTATAGGCAACTAACTGCTGATTAACTAAACTTTCAGGAGTTAATTTTTCAAATTTTTGAGAAAAAGATTTTGAAAAACAACTAAAAATAATAATGAGAATAAAATACTTTTTCATAATTAAGTTCTTAAAACTCAAAGATAATTTAATTTTTGAAAACAAAAAGACGCAACTGAGTTGCGTCTTTTTATTTTTGATGAACAAGTCATAACTTGCTCTTACTTTATTTTTTTTAATTTCCTTATTCATAAGGAGCCAATTCTACTTCCAGACCTTCTAAATCTTCTGTAATGTGAATTTGACAGCCTAATCTAGAATTTTCTTTTACATTGTATGCTTCAGAAAGCATCGCTTCTTCTTCATCAGATTTTTCAGGAAGCGGAGTATCACTTTTTACATAACATTGACAAGATGCGCACATTGCCATTCCTCCACAAACGCCAATCGTTCCTTCTTCTGCTAATTCATAGAGTTTCACGATTTCCATCAAGTTCATCGCCATATCTGTAGGCGCTGCCACTTCATGGGTAACTCCGTTTCTATCTGTAATTTTTATATTTACGTCTAATGCCATTAATTCAAAATTCAAAATTTAAAATTCAAGATTCAAGTTTTTTACTTGAATCTTTTCACTTGGCTCTTAATCTATCTTCTTCACTACTGCTTTTTCAGCTTCTTTTCTGGTTCCGTCAAAACCATCTACTCCACTTACAGTAGTATATTTCAAGACATATTTTCTACCAGGATTCATTCTATTGTAGACACTTTGGCACATCAAAGTTGCTTCGTGGAAACCACACAAAATTAGTTTTAATTTTCCTGGATAAGTATTCACGTCGCCAATTGCATAAACGCCTTCAATATTGGTTTGATAATCCAAAGCGTTATTCACCACAATCGCATTTTTCTCAATTTCTAATCCCCAATTCGCAATATCACCTAATTTAGGAGTTAATCCAAATAGCGGAATAAAATAATCGGTTGCTAAATCGTAAACTTCACCTTCTTTATCTACTGTAATAGCTTCTATATGACCATCACCTTTTAGACCAATTACTTCTGCTGGTGTAATTAAGTTAATTTTACCTGCATTTTTAAGTTCTTGCACCTTTTCTACAGAGTCAAGAGCACCTCTAAACTCATTTCTACGGTGAATAAGCGTAACAGATTTTGCCACATTAGACAAGAAAATACTCCAGTCTAGTGCAGAATCACCACCACCAGCAATTACAATATTTTTATCTCTGAAATGTTCAGGATTTTTCACAAAATATTCTACTCCTTTTTCTTCGTAGTCTGCAATATTATCAATCAAAGGTTTTCTAGGCTCGAAAGTTCCTAAACCACCAGCAATTGCTACAGCTTTTGCGCGGTGAACAGTACCTTTATTGGTAATCACTTCGAACGTTCCATCTTCTAATTTATTAAGAGTAGTTGCAGTTTCTGCCAAAGTAAATCCAGGCTCAAATTGTTTAATTTGTTCCATTAAATTATCTACCAATTCACCAGCCAACACTGATGGATAGCCAGGAATATCAAAAATTGGTTTCTTAGGATAAAGTTCTGCCAATTGACCACCTGGTTGTGGTAATGCATCTATGATGTGACATTTAATTTTAAGTAAACCTGCCTCAAAAACAGCAAAAAGACCGGTTGGTCCGGCTCCGATAATCAATAAATCTGTATTTATCATTTATATATTTTTTATTGTAAATTTGAATTACGAATAAAAACTTTTCATTTTTTGCAAATATAGCAAATTTTGTGGTTTGGCCTATGTAACTTTTATGACATTTGTCACAACTGATTATGCGTAAAATTGCCACTTTAAAATTTTGGCAAAGAATTTGCGAAGGAATAAATATTTAAAAATCGATCATGAAAAAAATATTCAATTTTATATTTTTATTAATTTCAATCACTGTTTTTTCACAAATTGACAATATTAAAAGTGGCGAAAAACTCTCGTATAGGTTACATTATGGTTTCTTAAATGCAGGAACAGCAACTCTTACCACCAACCAAATTACTTATAAAGGAAAACC
The DNA here is from genome assembly GCA_964530915.1 of uncultured Cloacibacterium sp. Classification (GTDB taxonomy): domain Bacteria; phylum Bacteroidota; class Bacteroidia; order Flavobacteriales; family Weeksellaceae; genus Cloacibacterium. The sequence goes on from CAZHCK010000069.1 coordinate 12,317, forward strand.
ACACTATAGAGTAACAGGAGTTGGGAGAAGTACTGGTGCAGTAAGAGCTTTCTTCAAAGTAGATGACATCTATGAAAGTTACATCAATATTGCTACTGGATTGCCAAGTTATTATGTAAGAAACGTTTCGGAAGGTGGTTACAGAAGACATTACGAAACCGAATTTAACCATGACAATCAATCACTTACCCTAACCAATAAACTAGACCAAACTTCTAAAAATTTTAAAACGATGAGAGGAATTCAAGATATGCTTTCTTCTTTTTACAACCTTAGAAGCATGGACAAATCTAAATTTAAAGTTGGAAGCAATATTAAAATGAATGTTTGGATTGATGATGAATCTTATCCTTTTATGCTAAAAGTGGTTGCTGTAGAAAACAAAACAACCAAATTTGGAGATATTTCTTGCCTTAAAATCAAACCTTACGTAATGAGTGGTAGAATTTTTAAATCTCAAGAAGGCGTTACGATGTGGGTAACCAATGACGAAAACCATGTTCCCGTAGAAATTAGGGCAGAACTTTTAGTAGGCTCTCTCAAAGCAAGTTTAGACGGATATACCAACGTAAAATATCCTTTGAATTTTTCTAAATAAAATTTCTTGAAATATAAAATCCGACAATTTTTGTCGGATTTTTTTGTACTTAATGTAAT
>CAZHCK010000070.1:0-12971 GCA_964530915.1 uncultured Cloacibacterium sp.
AGATATTTCTCATCAAAATCTACTTTATTCTTTCTTAAAATTTCTAAAATTTCATTTTCAAAGTTTTTCTGTTGATGATGCTTTTTCTGAAATTTAATATAATCAATAAGCTTTTCTGTATGGGTTTCGCTCACAGAAAATGCGCCATAACCATCTTGCCAATAAAAATTACTAAATTCTTCTCCTTGCGTTTTTATCCATTTTGAAGAACGTGCTTTTACATGTTCAACCAAATTAAATAATGCAATTTTTCTAGATAAAAGGCATAAAATATGGATGTGATCATTATGTCCACCAATTGCTACTGGATTGCATTCTAATTCTCTGCAAATTCCACCAATGTACGCATATAATTTATGCTCTATTGATGGGTTTATCAATGGTTTTCTATTTTTTGTACTAAATACAATATGAATATAATTTTTTGCTAATGATTGTGCCATACTTTTATAGGATTAAAATCCTATTCTGCTTCTTGTCGCCACTTCGTGGCTCATAGCTTAGAAATTACATATTCTCAGGATTCAACTTACTATTTTTCTTTCCGTAGAAGAAATAGATTCCTAATCCTATGATAAACCATAATCCAAACCAGAACCAGTTATTATGCGTCATTCCAGTTAATAAATATAAACAAGAAGTTAATCCTAATAATGGTATTAGAGAAAGGTTTTTGAGATAAGACAGCACTACTAACGCTAAATTAATAATCAAGAAAATGATGATAGAAAGCCTAAATTCACCTTCATGTTCATCTGTAATGTTCCATAAATTATGGAAAAATTCTGGCTGCCAAAAATAGAAGCCTACTAATCCACCGATAAACAATATTGGGAAAATATATTTAGCATTGATGTAAGGCAAATGAAATCTGCCTTTTAATTTTTCCTTTTGTGGCATCAATAAAATTCCTCCATTCACCAATACAAATGCGAAAATGGTTCCAATACTGGTAAAATCTAAAATAAAGGTTTTATCAGTAAATAAAATTGGTAAACCAACAGCAACTCCTGTAATAATAGTAGCAAAACTTGGTGTTTTATATTTCGGGTGAATTTCTGCAAATTTTTTCGGCATTAATCCGTCTCTACTCATGCTCATCCAAATTCTTGGCTGGCCCATTTGGAAAACCAATAAAACCGTGGTAATCGCTACAATAGCAGTAATAGAAACCACAAATTCCATCCAAGGGATATTGGCATTTTGAGGAGCGAAAATAAAAGATAATGGATCACCAATTCCTTCAAATTTTCTATAATCTACAATTCCGGTTAAAACTAAAGTGAGTACAATATAAATTGCTGTACTCAAAACCAAAGAAATAATCATTCCTTTAGGTAAAGTTTTTTCAGGGTTTTTAGTCTCTTCTGAAAGTACGCTCAAGGCGTCAAAACCTATGTAAGCAAAGAAAACACCTGCTACAGCACTCATTACTCCTGTAAAACCATTGGGCATAAAAGATTTTACACCTTCATTGTTCGTAGGAACCCAATTTTCTGCATTGAGATAAAAAACACCTACAGCAATAATTAAAAATATTACAGCTAACTTTAAGATTACCAATAAGTTATTGAAATTTCTACTTTCTTTAATCCCGATATAAACCAACCAAGTGATTAAAGCGTTGATAATCAGAGCAGGAATATCTATGATGAATTTAATTCCAGCAATGATAGGAGCAGATTTCCATGCGTTTACCAATTCTTGGTTTTGTGAACCTGCCATAAAAGCTTTTTTAGCTTCTGTATAACTTGTAGTCAAATAATCAGGGATTCCGAAACCTAATCTTTCCACAAAAGACGTAAAATAATCGCTCCAAGAAAAAGCGACATAAATATTTCCAAAGGAATATTCCATAATGAGCGCCCAACCAATAATCCAAGCGATTAACTCGCCGAAACTGGCATATGCATAAGTGTAAGCACTTCCTGCAGTAGGAATTCTACTGGCGAATTCCGCATAAGACATTGCCGTAAAAGCACATGCAATAGCACAAATAATATAGAGGGAAATTACACCAGGTCCGCCTCGGAAAATAGCCTCGCCTAAACTACTGAAACTCCCAGCTCCAATGATGGCAGCTAAACCAAAAAATACAATGTCCCAAGTACCGAGAGCTCTAATCAATTCAGATTTATGCTCTTTTCCAGTGTAATGTTTTCTTCTGAAAAGTTGATTCATTCTTGATTTTTAAAATTACAAAGTAACAAATGTAATTAAAAATCTGAAAAATGTAGATTTATTTGTCTTTTTTATCTCTTTTTTTAGATAAAAAATTTGATTCTTAATCCTTAAAAAACTTGCTTCTACAATAAGTTTTCTGTATTTTCGTTCTTATTATTACAATTCTAATTCATCAAAAATAATGAATCAAAGAAATAAAATTTTATTGCTATCGGCCATTTCATTATCTGGCCTTTCAATGGCTCAACAATCACAATTTTTCGCAGACAAAGAACAATATCGTTTCAACCTTGCCGAAAATCTTTACCAAAATAAAATTTACGCTGCTTCACAATACGAATTTTCTAGACAGTATTTTTTTAACCAAAATTTAGAAAATTCTAAGAAAGAAACTGCTCGTTTTTTTAGCAATGTTATTGGAGTAATTTTGGCTCAGAATCATGCAGAAGACGGTTTAGATGCTTTTATCAAAGATTATCCTAAATCTGCACTTTTTGCTCAGGCAAATTTGCCTTTAGCGGATTATTATTTGGCTAAAAAGGATTTTCCTAAAGCTTTAGAAACGCTTCAAAAAGTCAATCAATATCAATTAGACAAACAAGAAAATACACAGTATATTTTGAAATTGGGGTATGCCAAATTCATGACAGGCGATTCTAATGGTGCGATTGATGCATTGGAAGAAGCGTATAAAAATGCCGAAGATAAAGGTGATATTGCGTATATGCTTGGACATTTATACTATGCGAACCAACAAAACGAAAAGGCATTTCAGTTTTTCGATGAAATCAAAAATAATGAAAAGTACGCCAAGTTGGTAAAACCGTATTATGTACAGTTGTATTTTAACGAAAAGGATTACGAGAAAGCCATTGTAGAAGGAAATGATTTGCTACAGGAAGATATTTCTTCGGCTTATAAAGCAGAAGTTCACAAAATTATTGGCGAAAGTTATTTCATGCAAGAGCAATATGCAGAAGCATATCCTCATCTAAAAGCGTATTTACAAACCCAACAAAATCCTTCGGAAAGTGATTTGTATGAAATGGGATTTGTAGCGGCAAATCTTCAAAAATTTGACGAAGCGATTTCATATTACAATCAGTTGGTCAATTCTAATTCTGCCTTTTCTCAAAATGCTTATTATCAGCTAGGAAATGCATATTTAGAAGTAGGGAAGAAGCAAGAAGCTTTGTCGGCGTTTCGTTCGGCAAAAGACATGACTTACGATAAAAACGTATCGAAATTGGCACACGAACAATATGCCAAATTGAGTTATGACATCGGAAATCCGTTTGAAAGTCCACAATTAGCCATTAAATCATACCTGGAAAAATATGGTTATTCTAAAGAATTAGAGCAACTTTTGGTAAAATCTTACTTGTATTCTGGCGATTATAAAGGCACGATAAAAGCCATCGAAGAACTCTCTGGAATAGATGCTCAAACCGAAAAAATCTATCAAGAAGTTTTGTTTTTGTATGGAACTGAACTCTTTAATAAAGGAGAACTAGATACTGCAGAACAGAATTTCAAGAAAAGTTTAAAATACAATCTCAACAAAACTTTTAATCTAAGAGCGCAATATTGGTTAGCGCAAACCTATTACCAAAAAGGAGATTATGCCACTGCAATTTATGGTTTTGAAAAACTCGACAGAAATGCAGAAGATTTTCCAGAAAAACAACAATTGAGTTATGATTTGGGTTATTCTTATTTTAAATCTAAAAATTTTACAAAAGCGAAAGAATATTTCAAAGAATATCTTAAAAACCCGAAATCAGAGTTTAAATCTGATGCAGAATTGCGATTAGCAGACACGTATTATGCTGGTAATGAACTGAATGAAGCGATTGCAATTTACAATAAAACAGAAGGAGCCAATGATTACACGCAGTTCCAAAAAGCAATGGCAATTGGTTTCAAAGGAGATACAGAAACCAAAATTGTAGAATTGAAGAAATTGATTTCTACTTACAAAAATTCTGAATATCAAGATGACGCGTATTACGAATTGGGAACTTCTTATGCTTCGATTGATCAATATCAAAATTCTAGCGATGCGTTTTCACAGGTGATAAAAATTGGAGCAGATAAAGATTTGGTTGCCAATGCAGAAATCTACAGAGCACAGAATTATGAAGATTTAAACCAACCAGAAAAAGCTTTAGCAGAACTGAAAGCTCTTGGTAATAAATATAAAAATACGGCGTATGCAGAAAAAATTGTAGCCGCAGCAAAACCGATTTATTTGAAAAACGGAGACGCTTCTGGTTACGAATATTTTGCAAAAAACTTGGGCGTAAATATTGCTCAAACGGATTTAGACGAAATCAATCTTTCTTTGGCGCAATCTCAGTTTGCGAAGAAAGAATATGCAAAAGCCATCCCTAATTATGAGAAGTTTTTAACTCAAAATCCAACGGGCGAGAAGTTCTATCAAGCGCAATATGAATTGGGCGAAAGTTATTATCAAACCAAGAATTTAACGAAAGCCAAATTGGTTTTAGGAGAAATTGCCAATGCCCAAAATGATTATCAGGAAGATGCTCAAGTAAGAATTGCTCAAATTTTATTGAGTGAAAACAATAGTTCTGAAGCGAAAATTTATTTGGAAAATCTCGCCAACTCATCAAATGTGACGATTAAAAACTTCGCGAGTATAGAATTGATGAAAATTTATGCAGAGGAAAAGAATTTTTCACAAGCAGAAAAATATGCGAATGAAGTCTTGAAATATTCTAAAAACTCTGCAGCAGTTTTAGAACAGGCGAAGGTAATTAAAGCAAGAAGTTTGATGAATCAAGGCAAAGATAAAGACGCTCAAACCGCCTATGTTGCGTTAGAAAAATCTGCAAATACAGAAGTAGCTGCAGAAGCACTCTATGCAAAAGCTTTTTATCAAAATAAAGGAAAGGCTTTCAAATCTTCCAACGAAACCATTTTTAAACTAGCTAATAATTACGCTTCAGAAGAATTTTGGGGCGCAAAAGCTTTGGTATTGATGGCGAGGAATTATTTGGCACTGAAAGACAATTATCAGGCAAGTTATACTTGTGATCAAATCATAGAAAACTATCAAGATTTCCCAGAAATTGTTTCAGAAGCTAGGGAAGTGAAAAGTCAAATCAGATAATTTGGTAATGTGATGATGTGGTAATTGTTGGATGATGAAGATGAAAAGGAAAAAGAAATTTGTAAAATTTTGCTCCTTAGGAGAAAAAATTTTGTAGAAAAAATTTTGTAATATTTAAAAAGCTCTGTAGGAGCGAAACTAAAAATCAATAGAGGCGGGCTTTAGCCCGTCTTGTAAGAAATAAAAACCATTGGCTTTAGCCAAAACCTAAAAACAACTCGAATCTCGTAACACGTAACTCGAAAAAAAATGAACAAAAACATAAAAATATTATCTCTTGTTTTAGTAGGAATTGCGCAGTTTTCTTTGGCTCAAATCAAAGAAGAAAGATTGATTCTCGATAGAAAACGTGAACCAGAAGTAAAGAAAATCGAAAAGAAAAAAACTTCTGTAGAATCAGAGAAAAATTATCCTCCAAAAGAAAAAGAGCAGGAACCTGTGGAATACAAAATTACCAATGTGCCGATGGTTTCAGATTTTAAAACGTCTACGATTGAAGGAGAAGATATTTCCCCGAAATTTAATACAGATAGCCAGAGAAACTATTTTCAGGTAGGTTATGGCAATTATTCTAAATTTCTGGCAGACGGAAATATTTCTCATCAGTTAGACAAAAATACAGAAGTGGGAATAGACGTTCATGGAATCACTACGAATGGTCTAGAAAAAGAATACGACTGGAGTTCTAAGCAAAGTGATTTTAATGTGGCAGCGTTCATTACCTCGAATACAGAAAAGGGAAAAGCCCATATCACCGCAGATTTTGGGAATCATAATTACAATTATTATGGTATTTACACCTTGAAACCAGCTGCTGATATAGATTTGAAGCAAAGTTACAATGAGCTGAAAATCAATGGATATTATGATTTTTTCAAAAACAATTGGATTAATGACATCAGATTTAAGTCGTCTATTTTAGCAGACCATTTCGATGCGAAAGAAAATTCTGGAGAAGCTCAAATTAACTTTTCGAAGTACGATTTGCCACTTTTTTCGGTACAAGACATGAAAATTAATGCAGATTTGGGCGTAAAATTATCAACTCAAACATCAAATTTTGAATTGTTGAATCAGAACGAATCAAAGTACTTGCTTTTTGCCATGACTCCGAAAGTGTCTTTCTATAAAGGAAATTCTTATTTGGCGATTGGTTCAGATTTTTCTTTCATCAACGGAAAAAATGCAGATAAAAACACACTAGAAGCGAAAGCCAATAATTTCAGATGGTTTCCTTTTGCAGAAGTGTTGTATGAAGCTACAGAACAATATAAATTCTATGCAGGAATAGATGGTGGCGTAAAAATGAATTCTTATTCGAGTTTATTGCAAGAAAATCCGTTTTTGGTATCAGATGTTGTGCTGAAACCTACAGAAACCAAATATCACTTCTATCTTGGTTTAAAAGGAGATGTAGACCAAACCTTTAAATATGATGTAAATGCTGGTTTCAGCGAACTTAGAAATGCGCAGTTTTTCAAAGCCAATAATTTGTTTGATTTTAATTACACACTTAATCGTTCGGCTTATAATTTTGCGAATACTTTTTCGGCGATTTATGATGACGGAACATTGAGCGAAGTAAAAGGAAGTGTACAATATTTCCCTGTTCAGAATTTGGTTTTAGATGCCGAACTTCACTTTATGAAGTTTAAATTAGACCATCTCAATGAGATATATTACAAACCGGTGGTTCAAACAACTATTGGCGCAAAATATTCATTGTTGGACAGAAAGTTAAATCTAGGTTTCAAAGGGGTTTTTGTGTCAGAAAGGTCTACCAATTCTTTTGACATCAATGTAGATGGAGTAGTTCCTAATCAATTTACTTCTACTGAAAAAACCAAAGAATCTTTGCCTTCTTATTTAGATGTAAACCTGAATGCTGATTATAAAATCAATAAAAACTTCACCGTTTTTATAATGGGGAATAATTTATTGAATAAAAAATACGAACACTATTTAGGTTACAAAGTTCTTGGAGCACAAGTTTTGGGCGGTTTGAGAATTGCTTTTTAAAGGGAAACCATTATTTTTGTAATCTAAAATCTAAAATCTAAAATCTAAAATTATAAATAAAACAGGCCGCATAGTTTAATGGATAGAACTACGGATTTCGGCTCCGTCAGTGAGGGTTCGAATCCTTCTGTGGTCACTAAAATTTTAAAAATCAGCTGTAAAGCTTAAATAAATGACAATTTTCATATTGAAAGTTGTCTTTTTTTTGTGTAACTTTAATGTATTAAAAAAATGTTCAACCATTTAATCTTAACAATATGGAAAATCATACATTAACCCACGAATTCCCAGAATATGTTCAAAAAATCGCAGAGCTGAAAGCTTCAGATGAAAAATTCTTAAAAATGTATGTGAACTACGAAGAAGTGAATGCGCTGATTTCTCACTACGAAGAAGGCGAACAAAATCACACCACTGATGAACATCTTACAGATTTAAGAAAGAAAAGAGTTCATCTGAAAGACGATATTTATAATTATTTACATCAGAATTAATTTCTGAAACTTTTACCGAAAAAATATATGTAAAGCGACTCAAAAGGTCGCTTTTTTTGCGAGTGAAGCGAGCGTCAAAAAGATGAGTATTAGAAATTAGTATTGACTTAGGAGTTTTTTGCGTTAAGAAAAATTGAAATTTCTTATTTTTAAATCAATCTTAATTATTGCTTAGGAAAAATTTCCACTGTTTGAGCGAGGCAAAAAACATAGATTAAATAACTAAATTTCTTTCCGAGTGAGTTTTGGAAATTTTATTTAAAGAAATTTCAATTTTTTAGCAAAAAAATCCAGTCTTGAACTTTTGTTACTTTTGGTTCAAGCCAAAAGTAAATTTGGAAAAAGAAATGATTATAATTATTTATTAATTTGGCTCTTTTTACTTTTTACTTGGCTCTTTACAATACCATCGTCAACTGAATTCTCTTTCTCGCTTCATCAATCTCCAAAACTTTTACCTGAACGTGTTGATGCAGTTTTACCACCTCATTTACATCCGAAACAAAACCGTCTTTTAGTTGAGAAATATGCACCAAGCCACTTTCTTTAATGCCTACATCTACGAAACAACCAAAAGCGGTGATGTTATTCACAATTCCGGGTAAAATCATGCCTATATGCAAATCTTTGATGGTTCTTACATTTCGGTCAAATTCAAAAACTTTGGCAGATTTTCTCGGGTCTAAACCAGGTTTCAACAGTTCTTTCAAAATATCTTGAATCCCTAAAATTCCGATGTCTTCGGTAATGTATTTTTCAGGTTTGATTTGGTCTATTTTTTCTTTATTGGCAATGAGTTCCTCGGTTTTTAAACCCAAATCTTTCGCCATTTTTTCTACCAAAACATAAGCTTCGGGATGCACCGCAGAATTATCTAGCGGATTTTTAGCATTTTTAATTCTTACGAAAGCCGCCGCTTGTTGATAGGCTTTTTCGCCTAATCTTGGGACTTTTTTCAAATCTTTTCTTGAGGTAAAAGCACCATTTTCAGCTCTGAAATTCACAATGTTTTCCGCCATTTTTTCGCCAATTCCTGAAACGTAGGAGAGAAGCGATTTACTTGCAGTATTAAGGTTAATTCCAACAGAATTTACGCATCTAATTACGGTATGGTCTAGTTCTTCTTTCAGTTTGGTTTGGTCTACGTCGTGCTGATATTGTCCTACTCCAATAGATTTTGGGTCTATTTTTACGAGTTCAGCCAATGGGTCAGAAAGTCTTCTGCCAATAGAAACCGCACCACGAACCGTAACATCATAATTCGGGAATTCTTCTCTGGCAATTTTACTGGCAGAATACACGGAAGCTCCCGCTTCAGAAACCACAAAAACCTGTAAATCTCTGTCAAAACCAATTTTCTTGATGAACTGCTCCGTTTCTCTACTTGCCGTTCCGTTTCCTATGGAAATGGCTTCTATATTACAAGAATTCACTAGAGATTTTATCTTTTTCATCGCCATTCCTGTTTCGTTTTGTGGAGCGTGCGGAAAAATAGTTTCGTTGTGTAGAATATCTCCTTTTTCGTCCAAACAAACTACTTTACAACCCGTTCTGTACCCTGGGTCAATCGCCAGAATTCGCTTTTCACCAAGCGGAGCCGCCAACAACAATTGTTGTAAATTTTCTGCAAAAACATCAATCGCCTTTTGGTCGGCTTTTTCTTTGGCTTCTTGCAAAGTTTCATTAGAAATGGCAGGTTCTAGCAATCTTTTGTAAGCATCTGCAATTGCCAATTTTATTTGTTGGGCGCAATCGTTATTAGATTTTATCACCGCATGTTCCATCATTTCTAGGGCTTCTTCTTTTTCTACGGAAACCGAAACCTTTACAAAACCTTCGTTTTCTGCTCTTAACATGGCAAGAAGTCGGTGAGAAGGTGTTCTGTTCAGAGGTTCTTGCCAATCAAAATATTGAGAGAATTTCTGGGCGTCTTCTTCGTCTTTTTTGGTTTTAACCACTTTGGTAACAATCACAGCTTTTCTTTGGAACAATCTTCTCAGATTTTTTCTGATGTAGAGATTTTCGTTCAGCCATTCTGCAATAATATCTCTTGCCCCTTGCAATGCTTCGTCTTCATCGGCAATGTCTTTATTCAAATATTTAGAAGCGAGATATTCTACATCATCAGATTTTTGAGACATCATGATTTTGGCTAAAGGTTCTAAACCTTTTTCTCGGGCTGTATCTGCTTTGGTTTTTTTGCTTTTTTTATAAGGAAGATAAAGGTCTTCAATGTCTTGTAAGTCAAAACTTTGATTGATTTTCTGTTGAAGTTCAGGCGTTAAAGCATTTTGTTCTTCTATGGATTTTAAGATGCTTTCTTTGCGTTTGATGATTTCATCAAAGTTTTTATTGAGTTTATAGATTTGTTCGATGGCCACTTCGTCCAGATTGCCCGTTTTATCTTTTCTATAACGGGCGATGAACGGAATGGTGCAGTCTTCAGAAAGCAACTGAAGCGTGTTTTCTATGCTTTTGGTAGGGATGGGTAAACGTTCTTGGATGTATTGTTCTACGGTCATTGTATCATTTTTCAAGATGCTAAAATACGAGGGATTTTTAGAATAATCAATGCAGGTGATTAAAATGTCCAGAATTGTCCAGAATTGTCCACTTATGTCTGCTAATGTCCACTAATGACCATTATTGTCCAGAAATGTCCACATGTGTCCACCCTTCTTTTAGAATCCTTCGAGACTTCTTCGAGACTTCTTCGGGTGTCCTTCGGAAAAAGAGACGTTTTTCCGAAGAAGACTCGAACAAAACCAAAAGAAATGCAAGAGAATTTTTTGTTTTGAATGAAAAAATAGAAACAAATAAAAATCATGAAGCCATTTATCTTTTGTTGGCTATTTTTTATTATTTTTACTAAAAACTAATAAGGTCTAAGAAATACAAACTGATTTTTTACGAAGATAAAAGTTTTTATGTTGCGGATTAGAATTTCGTAACACTTATTATGCTTAAAATGAATCTCCTAAGTAGCGGAATGATGATGAAGTTGGCGCAAAGTTTTCAACTTTGAGCAATGATAAAAAAGAAATGAATTTAGAAAAAGAGAAATAATGATAAATGGATTGGCTCAAAGTCAGGAGACCATGCGCAGCGGGGGGGATAAATTTTTAAATCTTTAAAAAATGAAAAATATTAGTATTATTTTTTTAATAGCTTTTTTATTAAGTTGTAAATCCGAAGAAGTAATTATACATAATGTAAAACCTACCGAAAAAGCTTTTGTAGCAATTAGTAATTTTGCATCAAAAAGTCAAAAAGTTATAGAATATAACATTCCTTTAGAATTTTCTATTGAAAATAGAACTAAGAAAGAAATTTTAGTTCCTAATATTTGTGATTTTTCGTTAATGCTAAATACAAAATATCTAAAAAGTGGATATAATCTACCCGATTTTTTTAAAAATAGAAATGAAAAAAGTAATTCAGAATTTATTATAAAACCAAAAGAAAAAATTAATATTAAAATTTATTATTTATTTGGTGTTGCTAAGAATTCAGAAAATGATGAAAACTGCATTTTTGATATCTATTCTGAAAAATTGAAAAACATTGATACTATATATGTTGAAAAGAATGATGACATATGTTTAGAAAAAATTTCCAAACATCTCTATAATAATACTTATTCAATATTGCACTATTATAATGAAGGAAGTAATATAGAAAAGAAAATAAAAATTTTAAACAAAAAATTCGACTGATAAAACGTTTTGTTTAATCTCTGCTCCCCGCTGCACATTCTTTGCAACTTTGAGCATTGATAAAAAAGAAACAAATGAATTTTGGAAATATAGTAATTATGATGAGTAAGTTGGCTGAAAGTCAGGAGACTTTTCATAGCGGGGGTAGCAAATGTTGGTTCTTATTTATATGGAAATCAAAATACAAATGCTTTTCTGCATAGTCATCCGTTATACTAACGGACCATCTAATCCTGATAGAAGATTTTAAAAATGTAAATTATAACACATACATATATAGCGCATTAAATGATTCCTCAGGAGGTGCAATACATAAATTCAGTAGTAGTAATAAAGCCAAAGATGAAAGATATTTTGGTAAAATCATTAATCATATAATGTTTAGAAATGGAAAGTAAAAAAATATTATTTGTCATTTTTGTTTTATTTTTCACACCTTTTTTTTCTCAAAAATATGAAGAGAAAATTTTCATAAATGATGATTTTAAAAGAGAAATGAAGTTTTTTTTAAAATTTATTAAAAATTCTATTTATAATGATTTAGAAAAAGCTTTTGCAAATAAAGATAGCATTGAATTATTAAAAAACAATTATTATCCAATTGTAATTAATATAACTGGATATGATTCTGAAGGAAGTAGAGATAATGTCAACAAAGTTGATAACATAAGTTTTTATCATTTTATTTCAAATAATAATATTTTGGAATATTATAAAATAAATAACAATAAAATAGAAGTAATTGAAAATAGAGATAAAAAAGAGAACATTAAAACTTTGATCTATGAAATAGAACCCAAAATTTTCATCATATTTAATAATATGGGTGAGTTCGTTGATTATAACTTAATAAACAAAGAAAATATTAATAAGAATTTTTCAATACAACAATTAATGAATAATAAATTAGCTGATGATAGGCGAAGTTTGTTAGATTACATGGTAATTAATAAAAAATTAAAATTAAGAAACAGTATAACATACAATAATTATGTATTTATAAGGGATAGATTTGGTGTTTTTTGCACTAATTGTGATTGTTCTAAATCTAACAGCCAATAATTTTAATTCATAACAGCTGCACATTCTTTGCAACTTTGAGCAATCATAAAAAGTAACAAATGAATTTTGGAAATATAGTAATTATGATGAGTAAGTTGGCTCAAAGTCGGGAGAGTTTGTATAGGGGGGATTTTACAACCTAGAAAATAATAATAATTTAAATCTTATAACTAAAATATTATGTACAAAAAATATATTTCAATTTTGATTGTTTTATTTATTCTTTGCAAAGGTTTTAATTTATTAATTTTAACTGTCAACGATTACAGAATATTTCATAATGAAAATAAGATGATATTGCCTATTAGTAAAACTAATAACTCTATTGATTATAAGTTTGGAAACAATATTATATCATTT
>CAZHCK010000071.1:0-12703 GCA_964530915.1 uncultured Cloacibacterium sp.
ATTTCTAAAATTTTTATTTAAAAGTTAGTTTTCACAAAAATATAAAAAAAGAGGCAAGTAGAAAGGAAAACCCATCAAGTTTTTTGCCTAATTTTTAATGATAATTTATTTTAAAACTTAGTCTTGGCGAAAACGTAGATTAATAAAGCCCAACCTAAAATCATAAACAAACCACCAATTGGAGTGATAGGTCCTAAAAATTTAAGATTTGTCTTTAAAACGTCTTGAAAACTCAAGAAATAAATGCTTACTGAGAATAGGAACGTTCCCAAAATAATGAACCAAGCGGTAGTTTTTTCTATTCCTGTTTCAAATTTTAAGAAAAATCCTATGAGGAGAAGGAGCAAAGCATGATACATTTGGTATTTTACACCGGTTTCAAAACTGGTCAATCTTTCTACAGAAAGAACTTTTTTTAAAGCATGCGCACCGAATGCTCCTAAAATTACAGAAGTTAATCCGTATACTGCGCCGATGATTAAGGTAAAGGTTTTCATTATTTATTTCTAAGTTTATTTAATTCTGAAATCACTTCGTGGTGACTTACGGTTTTATCTTTAAAATAGTTGACAAAATATTGTTTTTCTTCTTCTGTAGCGCCAAATTGGTTTAAGATATTGAATAAATGCATTTTCATGTGTCCTTTTTGGATTCCTGTAGTTACCAATGAACGAAGTGCAGCAAAATTCTGAGCCAGACCAGAAACAGCCAAAATACTCATCAATTCCTGAGCTGATGGTTTTCCAAGTAATGCTAAAGAAAATTTCACTAATGGATGAAGATTGGTTAAACCACCTACTACACCAACAGAAATTGGTAAATCTATCCAAAATCTGAAAATTCCATTGTCTGTAGTACAATGCGTAAGAGATTTGTATTTGCCATCTCTACTTGCATAAGCATGCGCACAAGCTTCTGTAGCACGGAAATCATTTCCTGTAGCGATTACCACAGCATCTATACCGTTCATAACCCCTTTGTTATGCGTAGTTGCTCTATATGGTTCTATTTCTGCAATGGTTACGGCTTGTTTAAATTTCCAAGCGAATTCTTCATTAGAAATTCCGCTGTCGTCCTTTAAATCGTCTATTTTACAAGAAACTTCGGCTCTTACGATACAATCTGGAGTGAAGTTAGACAGAATATTCATCACAATCTGGAGTGAGTTTTTCTCCTCTTCTGAGAAAGCATCAGATTGAGCTATTTCTTCTTTTAACGTTTTCCCGAACTGTTCCAGACAAGAATTGATAAAATTAGCACCCATAGAATCTATAGTATTGAAACTAGCTTTGAGTTGATAATAATTTGCTAATTCCGAAGTTTTATCTATGAGTTTAATATCTAAAATTCCGCCACCACGCTTTCTCATGTTTGCGGTAATGTCTTCTGTAGCTTCAAAGAGTTTTTTCTTTAAAGTAAAATTAAAAAAATGCAATAATTTATGCGCTTCTACTTTGAAGATAAAATGTGTGTGTCCTAATTTCTCGGTATTAATAATCGTGGTTTTGAAACCGCCTCTTTCTAACCAGAATTTTGCAGATTTAGATGCTGCAGCAACTACAGAACTTTCTTCTACAGCCATTGGTAAAGCCATCAATTTTCCATCAATAAGGAAATTGGGCGCAATTCCGTAAGGCATGTAAAAGTTGGTAATGGTATTTTCTGAGAATTCTTCGTGAAGTTTTTGTAAGTCTGGATTATCGTTCCAATATTGCTGAAGAATTTGTTGGTATTCTTGGTTTCCTTGTAAATATTCGTTTATTAACCAATCAATTTTGTGTTGTTTCGAAAGTTTAGAAAAGCCTTCAATTGGTTTATGATTCATAGAATTGTTTTTTTACTTTTCAAAGATACAAAATTTGAAGAAGAAGACTAGAGTAGTGTTTTTACAAATAAACTATGAGAGAAAGTGATAAAAAAAACAGTTTGAAATTCAAGTAAATAGAGATTTTTTGTAATTTTTTTTGTTTTAGCTATTGCAAATAGAAAAATTTGTATTAAATTTGCACCACCAAAAACGGTATAGACTCATGGTGTAACGGTAGCACTACGGTTTTTGGTACCGTCTGTCGGGGTTCGAATCCCTGTGAGTCTACACTTATAAAGAAACCTTCTGATTTTTCAGGAGGTTTTTTTGTTTCTAAAAATTCTATAAAATTCCAAAAAAATTCTATAATGATCTGTTAATGTTATTGTTGAATCTTTGCAATGTAAACATCAAAGATTAAGAAAATGACAACGATAATACAAAACACTACCACTTTTGGATACAAAATAGTACACACTATTTTACAAAATGAATACGTGCAATTATCTGCTCAATATCTTACCGCAGATTTTGTGATTATGGCATTAATTATAGAATCTAAGAAAATCCTACATAAAATTATCTAACACCAAAAAACGAAACTATGAATAATTTAAAACACATAGAGGATTATTTTATAAAGCTTCACAGGAATTTTGGTATTTCTGAATTGTCTTACCAGAACAGAAGATTAGAACTAGACGAAAGCAATATGAAACAATTGGTTTTCGCTTCTGAAGCTTTTGATGAGGAATTTGAAAATCTCGTAGATCATTGCTCTATGATTTATGAAGAATTACAAAAGGGCTTTTCTTTAAGAATAAGAAAAGATGTAAACAATAATTATTTAGTTAACGTAATTTAGAAAATTAGAAAGTCATGAACATTTTATTATTAATACTCGCAGCCATTTTTATTGGATATTCTATAGAAACATTCCATGAAAGTAGAACCAAACTGAATATCGTAAAAGTTATCTTATTCTCATTTTTAGTAGCATTTCTAGCTAGTGGAATAAGTGCTTATGTTTTAGATAAAAATCTATTTACAGATTTATTTGACGGAACGCTTCTTTTCAGCGGAATTGTAACGTCTATTATAACTACTTATTTTTTGAAATCTATCGTAAGTGAATAAAAATAAAATTCTGTAACAGTTTCAGAAAATCATATAAAACAAAAGATTTCGGTTCTGTGCAACTTTGCAATAACATAAAAACAATATAAAACTTAACACAAAAAATTTAAAATTATGAAAAACGTAAAAAGAGCTATTTTAGGAATAGGAATTTTATCAGCAGGTTTATTAAGCGCACAAAGTGCAGAAATGAATAACATGATTAAAATTGGAGGAAATGTAGGAATAGCTGCTCCATCTACCAATGCATCTGCAAATTTAGGTTTAGATGTTGCTTATCAACATTTAGTAACTCCAGGATTTGGATTAGGGATTGCTACAGGTTATAACCACTTCTTCGGAAAAGACAATGATGGAATCGAAAATAATGATTTCGGAGTAGTTCCAGTAGCAGGTTTAATCAGAGTTTATCCTAAACAAACAGGATTTTATTTCGGAACAGATTTAGGATATGCATTTATCACAGGTGATGAAAACGTAGCAGCTAATGCTCCTGTTGCAAGACCTGATGGTGGTTTTTATCTAAAACCAGAATTAGGATGGCATAACAGACATTGGAATGTAGCATTACAATATACCAAAGTATTCACCGGTTCTAAAGGAGACTTACCAGGACAAGATTTTAATGCAGCTTCTCTAGGTTTAGGTGTTGCTTATAACATTCCTTTAGGTGAATAATTTCATCCACAAAAACTAACAGTTAAAAAAGTAGTTTTCTCTTCATATAGTTTATTATTTAGTTAACTCTCACAAGTACGGATTTATTTGTTATTTGTGAGAGTTTTTTAAGATTTTAGACAAAAACAATGAGAGCTTACTTTTTTTACTAACTTTATAAACTAAATAATAACACAATGAAAATATTTACAAAATTCGACTATAACGCAGTTTGTAAAAAAGTATTAGAAGAAAAATTAGACCAATTAGGTGCTAAATATAGAGTAGTCGCTTTTGGTGAAGTAGAATTTTTAGAAAAAATTCCTGCCGAAAAGATGAAAGAATTCCGTGCAGAATTAGAAGAGTACGGCATTACCATTATCGAGAATCAAAAGACCGTTTTGATTGAAAAAATTAAAGAAGCAATCTTAGAAATGGTTCATTCTGAAGAGCCCATTAATGTAAAAGCTTCTGTTTATCTTACCGATAAACTTAATCACAGTTACGGTTATCTATCCAATTTATTTTCAGAAGTTACGTTTAGTTCTATAGAGAACTACATTATGATGCAGAAAATAGAACACGCCAAAAATTTAATCATTAAAGATAATCTTACTTTAACCGAAGTCGCTTATCGATTAAATTACAGCAGTGTAGCGCATTTAAGTACACAGTTTAAAAATATTACAGGAATTACACCATCTCAGTTCCAGAGAATTATTACCAAACGTAGAGAAATTGCGAATAAAAAATAAATCTAAATAAGAAAACTATGCAAACAGATTACATTCACATCATCTTGGCAGATGACGACGAAGATGACAGATTATTCTTCACCGATGCTTTTTCTGAACTGAAAATCAATACCAAAGTTCATACTTACAATGATGGAGTAGAACTCATGAATTATCTTAATTCAGATGAAGCGGTTCTACCACAAGTTCTTTTCCTAGACTTGAATATGCCTAAAAAGAATGGAATAGAATGTCTACACGAAATAAAATCCAATAAAAAATTTGATGATATTGCCATTGCCATTTATTCTACCTCATCTTCAGAAGAGCATATAGAAGAAACTTTCGTAAGTGGCGCGAATATTTACATCAAAAAACCAAATGATTTTGATACGCTTAAAAAAGTTTTATCAGATGTAGTTGCGATTAATTGGCAATACCATACTTCTGGTCTTAATAAGGATAATTTTTTACTGAGAATGTAATTTTATATGAAATTTACGAACAGACCTCTTTTTCTTAAAATTATTTTTGCGATTACCATAGCAATTATACTTTTTATTTCTTCGGTTTCTTTCAAACATATTAGAGCATTGCATGATTCTAATGAAATAGTAGAACACACCTATCGTGTTCTGATAAAAATAGAGCATGTTTTTACTAAAATTAAAAATGTAGAAATAGACAGAAGAAACTATTTATTGACTCATGACAAAAAATTAATCCGTCAAATCGAGTTTGATAAGGTAGAAATTAAACAAAATCTAGAACAACTCAGAGAAATAACTTCAGATAATCCTTACCATTTTCAAACGACTAAAAAATTAGAATCTTTAATAGAAAAAAAACTGAAAGTAGTAGACGAAGTCTTAGATCCTAACTTTGATTTAAATGATAACGAGAAAGTTACAGATAATATCTACAGAGGAAAAGCGGTGATGGATGAAATTTCTGCCATTATTAGAAATCTAAGACAATCTGAGACTCATCTTCTAGAAACCAGGTCTTTAAAAAGTGATCAAGTCAATAAATACACGCCACTCGTGAATTTATTGACCTTCTTTGTTACAATTGTTCTCTTAATTCTTGCCATTATCAAAATCAATAGAGATTTAAAAGAAGCTACCATCAATAATGAAAAACTAATTCTTGCAAATGAAACCGCGAATCTTGCCGAACAAATCGGTAATTACGGAACATGGCAACTTAATGTAGAAACCAAAAAATATACTTTTTCCGAAAATGAATATCATCTCTTAGGTTATGAGCCTAATTCTTTAGAAGATAATTATGAAGGATTTATGAATAGAATTCATCCTGAAGACTTGTATTACGTACAAGGAATTGTCTCCGAGATGATTAATCATGAAACCTTATCACCATTCACTTACAGAATCATTAGAAACGATGGTGAAGTAAGATATCTGCGTGCTTCTGGTAAAATGATAAAAAATCTTAAAAACGAAAAAATCTTATTAGGAATTACCAGCGATGTAACAGAAGAGATAGAAAATCAAAAAAATATTTCAGAAAAAAATATTGAATTAGAAAAGAAAAACAGAACTCTTTTCTTGGCTAATGAAACCAATAAAGAAGCAGAAATTGCTGGTAATTACGGTACTGCACAATGGTTTGTAAAAGATAATAGATTTATATTTTCTGATAATAATTACCGCTTATTTGGTCTAGATCCTAAAGATAAACCAGAGTTTTCAGAATTATTTAAACAAGTGCATCCAGATGATAAAGCAATGGTAGATGCAAAGTTGGATGAAATGGCAGAAAACAAATCTTTTTATCCATATATCATCAGAATTATTAGAGCAGATAATCAAGAAATCAAATATCTGTCGATTAATAATAAGCACATAAGAGATGACAATAATGAAGAGTATGTACTCATTATTTCTCTAGATGTTACCGAAATTTTCAAAGCACAAAACACCATTTTAGAGAGAAATAAAGAACTCGAAAAAATCAATAACGAAATGTTGCTCTCTAATAATGCATTGAAATTTGGCGAAAAAATTGGTGGTTATGGAAACTGGAGTTGGAATATCAAAGAAAACAGTTGGTATTTTTCAGACAATTTATACAAATTATTGGGAGCCGAACCAAAATCTTTTGAGTCTAACCTAGATAATTATTATAACTATGTACATCCAGAAGATTTAGAATATTTTAAAAGTGTAATGGCAAAAATGGAAGAAGAAGAAAATCTTCCTGCCTTTACTTATAGAATTCTGAGACCTTCAGGAGAAATTATTCATGTAAAAGGAGTAGGAAGCCCAACTTATGATGCCAATGGAAATAAATTTTTGGCAGGAGTTGTAGTTAATATTTCAGAAGAAGTTAAACGAAGTCATACTCTTCAAAAAGCTTTCGAAGAACTTAAATATTACAATGAAAGTAGTAAAGAGGCAGAAATTATCGGGAAATATGGTTTCTGGAAATGGAATGTAGACAAAACTGAATTTGAGTTTTCGGATAATATTTTCAGACTTTTTGGGGTAGAAAAAGAAAATTTTGATTCTAAAGTAGATAATTTCATTCCGTATGTATATCCAGAAGATTTAGAGTATGTTTTAGAAAATCTTCAGAAATTACAGAATAAAGATAAAAACGCAAAACCTTACGAACATAGAATTGTAAAAAAAGATACTGGCGAAATAAGATACATTAGAGTTTCTAATAAGCCGATTGAAGATTCAGATGAAGGTTTTTATTATCTGATGATTACGCAAGATATTACCGAAGAAGTCAATAAAAATATAGAAACCAATCAAAAAAATAGAGAACTGGAAGCGTCTAACAAAGAATTGCAGGCATTCAACTATGTTGCCAGTCATGATTTGCAAGAGCCGTTAAGAAAAATTGAAACTTTCATCTCTAGGTTGGAAGCCAAAGATTATCAAAATCTTACGGAAACTGGTCAACAGTACTTCGATAGAATAAAAGTTGCAGCTGGAAGAATGAGGTTGCTCATCAAAGATTTACTGCAATTCTCCAGAACTAATAAATCTGAACAAGTTTTCGAAAAAGCAGACCTTAATGATTTGCTGGAAAACGCAAAACACGAAATTGCAGAACCTATAGAAGAGAAAAAAGCAGTGATTCATACCGCTCATCTTCCGAAAATGAAAGTGATTCCTTTCCAGATTCAGCAGTTGTTTATCAATTTATTGGGTAATTCTATTAAATATTCTAAGCCAGATGTTGCTCCAGAAATCAAAATAGATTACGAAAAAGCATCATTTGAAAAAGTAGGAAATATAACTTTCACTGCAAAGAGAATTTTCCACAAGTTTACTTTTACAGATAACGGAATTGGTTTCTCACCAGAATATTCGGAAAGAATATTTGAGCTTTTCAGCAGATTGCACAATAAAGACGAAATAGCAGGAACTGGAATTGGTTTAGCCATTTGTAAAAAAATTGTAGACAATCATAAAGGTTTTATCTTCGCCGAAGGAAAACCAAACGAAGGAGCCACATTTACCGTTTATTTGCCAGAAGTTTAAATAGAAATCATTAAATATTAAAACACGCTTTTAGAGCGTGTTTTTTTATGCAAATTCTATAACAATAACCCAATTTTTTGTAATGAGATAGCTTGGCAATTGTCACATCTTTGTCATGTAGAAAGCGAAGAAAATTCTTCAGAAAAGTTATTCATTTTATTCTACAATATTTTTACTTCTGCTTTTTTAAAAAGGATTAAAAATGGAAATTTTATTACATCTTAAAATTCTAAAAATTTTAATTAAAATGATGTAATAAATTGTAAATCAAAAATTTAAATCTTTGTATTGTTAAAATGAAACAACAGATTTTAATTTTCATTGAAACAGAGAAGTAGCAATTATATAACAAAGCATTAAAATTATGTAACGAGAAAAATAGGTAATTTTTAAAAATTTGCAGATTAAAGAGATGATATAAACGAATTTAAGTTATGAATAAATTTACCTACTTCACGGTTACATTGTTAATAATAATATGGGCAATTGGATTTTTCTTCTTCGAAACAAGTATACTGATTAACATATTATTTGTCTTAGCGCTTTGCATTATGATTTATGAAATTATAAAAGACGATATTAACAATAAAAAGTAAAATTATGAACACCACAGCAAAAAGAACATTAGGAGTATTAGGCGCAACAGCAGTAGGCGCAGTAGCAGGAATTTTATTTGCACCAGCAAAAGGAAAAGACACCAGAGCAAAACTGAGAACACAAGCGAAAAATGCTCAGTCTAAAACCAAAGAAACGATGAATCAACTTTCTGAAAAGGCAAAAAGCAAATACAATACGATTTCAAACCAAATTTCAGAAAAAGTAAAAGCAAGCAAAGAGCAGATTTTATCTTCTGCAAAGAGCGTGACTAAGGAAGTAGAAACAGAACTAGATGCTCTTAGATAAACACATAAAAACACACACCAAATAAATATTAACACTAAATCACAAAATTATGATCAATATTATCGCATGGATTATTTTCGGCTTAATAGCTGGAGCAATCGCAAGATTTTTAAAACCAGGAAATGACGCAGCTGGTTGGATAACTACCATTATCATTGGAATCGTAGGTAGCGTATTGGGAGGCTTTTTAGGAAGGATTTTCTTCGGAGCAGACGTAACAAATGATGTTTTTAGCTTTTATAGCTTAGCCATGTCTGTAGTAGGAGCCATTATCGTCCTCTACGCTTATAATGCACTTTCTAGAAAGGCATAAATTACACTCACACACATCACAAAAACACCAAAAACATTAAATTATGAAAAAGTTAGCAACCGCACTATCTATTGGTGCATTCTCACTCGTGTTTTCACAGGGAGTAAATATTTCAAAATTTCATAGAGCTTATATCGCTCAAGACGAGAATAATGTAGCATTTTTAGTAAAAGCTCCAGATGATGACGAGCCTGCTAAAATGCAAGCAAAAATCAAAGCGATTAAAGCTAAAGAAAATGTAGCTCCGTATTCACAAGTTCCACTTTTACCAGGAACAGAAAGACCAAGTTTCGGACAAAGCAAACAAGATTTTATCGATGCTGTAAATGCTAGAATTGATAAGAGCGCAGTTACAGGTTCTGGTACTCAATACACACACGTAAGTTTCTTGGTAACAGAAACCGGTAAAATTTCAGACGTGAAGGCTTCAGGAAATAATGAATCTCTGAACTTAGCAACTATTTTAGCGATTTATGACCTCAACCAGGGATTTGTTCCTGCTAAATACAAAGGAAAAAATATGGCTTCTGTAGTTCATATGAATATCCCAGTAGAACTATAATTTAAAAACACCAAAATAAACATAAAAACATAAAATTATGGAAAGATCTAACATCGCTAGAAGATTGCAAACTTTTGCAATGGCTGTAATGGCTACTCTAATCGGAGGATTAGTTTGGGCACAAGAAAAAGCAGCACAATTAGACGTAGACGTAGACATGAATAAAGGTACGGATATGTCTGGAAACTGGATGCAGAATCCATTAATTTGGGTAATCGGCGCTCTAGTTCTCATCATTCTAATTGCATTAGTTGCAAGAGGAGGAAATAGTAAATAATTTTTTTATCATCATTTATATTTCTCTTTTTAACCAAAAAAAACTGTATCTTTTTATAAGGTGCAGTTTTTTTATTTTTAAAACTTTATTTTTGCAGTCTCAAAAAATAACAAATTATTATGCTTTCAGTTCAAGGTCTTGGTCTTCATCATTCGGGAAATTATCTTTTTAGAGATGTAAATTTTACCATCAAAAAAGATGATAAGATAGGTTTGGTAGGGAAAAATGGTGCAGGAAAATCTACACTTCTCAAGATGATTTCCGGCGATATTAACTTCTACGAAGGAAATATTGTTCCAGATGGTAATATTACAATCGGTTTCTTAAAACAGGATTTAGATTTCGTTAAAGGAAGAACCGTTTGGAATGAAACACTTCAAGCTTTCGAGCAAATTAATGCTTGGAAAAAAGAATTGGAAGAGGTGAATCACCAATTAGCAACTAGAACTGATTATGAATCAGATGCTTATCATGATTTAATCCATAAAATGACGGATCTTAATGATTATCTTCATCATCATGATGCGTATAATCTGGAAGGAGATATAGAAAAAGTTTTATTAGGTCTTGGTTTCAAAGCTGCAGATTTTCATAGACTTACCGATGAATTTTCTGGAGGTTGGAGAATGAGAATAGAATTGGCTAAATTATTACTTCAGAATAATGACCTTTTGCTTCTGGATGAGCCTACCAATCACTTAGATATGGAGTCTATCATCTGGCTAGAAAATTTTTTGAAAGATTATAACGGAGCTATCGTTTTGGTAAGTCACGATAAACAGTTTATGACTTCGGTTTGCAACAGAACTTTTGATATTAATAATAAGAAAGTTGACGATTATAAAGCCAATTACACCAAATATCTAGAACTTAGAAAAGACAGAAAAGAAAAACTGATTCAAGCGAAGAAAAACCAAGATGCAGAAATTAAACAAATGGAAGATAACATCAATCGTTTCCGTGCTTCTGCTTCTAAGGCTTCTTTCGCACAATCTCTCATTAAAAAATTAGAAAAAATTGAGAGAATTGAAGTAGAGAATGAAGATGTTTCTAAGTTTAATATTCGTTTCGTGCAAAGTGTAGTGCCAGGAAAAGTGATTTTCGAAGCCCAAAACTTAGGCAAAAAATATGGAAATCATCAGGTTTTTGATCATGTAGATTTCTTTGTTCAACGTGGCGATAGAATTGCACTTTTAGGACAAAACGGACAAGGAAAAACTACTTTAGCCAAAATTTTAGCAGGTGAAATCAAAGATTATTCAGGAGAATGGAATCTTGGGCATAATGTAAACATAGGATATTTTGCACAGAACCAAGAAGAAGTTCTAAGTCCCGAAAAAACAGTTTTACAAGAAGCAGAAGATGCTGCAACCGAGGAAACAAGAACTAAAGTTCGTGATTTACTGGGAAGTTTCCTTTTTTCTGGCGAAGATGTAACCAAAAAAACGAAAGTGCTTTCTGGGGGCGAAAGAAATAGATTGGCGCTTTGTAAATTGTTGCTTCGTCCTTTTAATACTTTGATTATGGACGAACCTACGAACCACTTAGATATTCAATCGAAGGAAATTATCAAGTTGGCTTTACAGAAATTCGAAGGTACCATTATTGTAATTTCCCACGACAGAGAATTTTTACAAGGATTATGTGATAAGATTTTCGAGTTCAGAGATGGCAGTATGAAAGAGTTTTTAGGAAATATTAATGAATATCTAGAATATCGTCAAAAAGAATCTTTGAGAGAAATCTCTGCTGAAAAATCTAAATTAAGTCAGGAAGCTGAAATAAAAGCAGAAGAAAAGAAAGAAGCCGCTACTAGCGAAGCAAAATCTCAGCAAAATGCTAATACTTTCGTAAGCAAGGAACAAAAGAATCTTCAAAATAAACTGAAAAAAATTGAAGAAAAAATAGCAGACTACGAAAAAGAAATTGCTCAACTAGAAAGCATCTTTGCGAAGTCTAATCCTTCTGATGCAGAACTGAAAAAATATCAGGATTTGCAAGACGAATTAGCTTCTACTATGCAAGAATGGGAAGATATTGCTGAGAAATTGGGCTAAGATTTTTTACTGTGATTGATAAAAGGAGTGTTGAAAATTAACTGATTGGGAACGTAAACGGTTTCGCCGTTTTCTGTTCTCAGTTTGGTAGTGAGCATACTGATGTCTTCTACCGTTCCTTTTATATTACTGATGGTTACTAAATCACCAATTTGAAAAGTTTTCTCAAAATTTACAGCTGCGCCTGCAAAAATACCAGAAACTACATCTTTTAACGCAACACCAGCAATAACACCGGCAATCCCTAAACTGCCGATGAATTTCACCATGAAACTGCCTAAATGCATAATTTCTAAGGCAATGTAAATTCCTAAAGCATATAATATGTATTTGGCAAATTTGGCCAAAAGAAGAGGTGTGTTTTTGTTAGCGTTTTCAGGAAAAATGCGGTAGAGAATTTTCGTGATAATTCTGATGAGGTATTTGCTTAAAAAAGAAAAAAGAATAACGAATACGATTAACAAAACGATATTCGGAACTAAGCTTACGATAATATTCCACCAAGTGGAAAGTTTCTCTTGGATAACCTCTATATTTTTCATGCTTCAAAAATAAAAAAACGGCGAGACAAAATATAAAATATTTTATCCCGCCTAAAAACACAAATGAAAAAATGTTAATTTATTTAGATTATATCTAATTATTTAATAATTGCCTAACGAACGTTAAGTTTATTTTTCAATAACTTTTTAATATGTAACATGCATTTAATCAATGAATTATGATTAATAATCA
>CAZHCK010000072.1:0-12352 GCA_964530915.1 uncultured Cloacibacterium sp.
CCATAATAGTATCTTTTACTTCTGGCTTATTTAAAAGATTTTTTTTAGAATTCATTTTATCATAATTTCTAGCTAAATAAGAATATACATATTGTTTGTCCCCCGTATTGACATTGTTCATAAAAAGATTTTTATATTCTTCAAAATCGCCATTTTTAACACTATTAAAGTACTTTTTTACCGTATTTGACACTTGTTTATTCTCGTCATTTGACAAATTATGACAACTTACACTGAATATAACAATTATAACAAAAAATATTTTTAATTTTCTCATTATGATTAACTTGAATTTAGTAAAACCCCGATGTCACAGATTTGCAATCCGTGACAATTATTTTATAAAACTACAAAAAATCTTTCTAATGAAACCTAAAATTAGCTTCGGGTAAAGTATTGCTTTTCAGAAATTCTTCATATTCTGGCGAAAGCAATTTTCTTTCGTAGGTAGGTTTACCATTTTGTGAGGCCAATCTTATTTTATTTTTGCCATATTTCTTGTTCAGAGAATCCATGGCTTTCATAATCGGAAGGTGTTTATTTTCTACATCTTCTTCAAAAATATTAATCAATCGTTGATTTTCTGGCACAAAATCAGAAACAATTACACCAGCCTTTTTATACAAAAAACCGTCTTTATAAATGGCTTCAAAAATAGCATTTGCCGCTTTAGATAAAACTATGGAAGAACTACTTGGGTTAGGCAAAACCACAGAAAATCCGTTTTTATATTCTGGTAAATCTTTTCTAAATCTATTCGTTTGTAGAAATACGGAGATGACTTTACAACAACTGTTTTGTTTCCTTAACTTTTCTGCACAAGAGAAAGTAAAAGTTTCTACGCGTTCTCTCAGCATTTCTTTATCCGAAATCATTTCCATAAAACTTCTGGTAGTAGCAATGGATTGTTTAGGAGATGGCTGATCTAATTCTAATTGTTTAATGCCCTTTAATTCATTAATCATTCTAACGCCGTGAATTCCCATCAGTTTTCTAACCCAAATTTCTGGCTTCTTAAGCAAATCTGCCGCTTTATAAACACCTGCATCTTTCATCTTATTCACTAATCTTCTGCCAATTCCCCAAACATCACCAATCTCTAACCACTGAAGTGCTTTTTCTATTTTTTCTGGCGTATCCAGTGTGCAAACTCCTTGAAATTTTTCTGGATATTTCTTTGCAATTCTATTGGCTACTTTTGCCAATGTCTTGGTAGGAGCTATTCCTATACTCACGGGAATTTTAGTTTTCTGCAGGATAACATTTTTGATATTTTGAGAATACTCTTCTAAATTGAAATATTTGAAGCCATGAAAATCTAGAAACAGTTCATCTATACTGTAAATTTCAAAATTGGGAGAAAACTGACGTGCAATCGCAGAAACTTGTTGACTTTTGAAATTATAATATTCAAATTTAGCCGAGAAACATTTCACACCATGTTGCTCAAATAAATCTCTATATTTAAAAACTGGCGCTCCCATAGGAATTCCTAAAGCTTTTGCCTCGTTACTTCTAGACACTACACAACCATCATTATTAGACAAAACTACGACTGGAACCTCCTGTAGAGAAGGGTCTAAAACTCTTTCGCAGCTCACAAAAAAATTATTACAGTCTAATAGCGCAAACATGATGGAAGAAATTTAGAAGAATTAAACGCTAAAAATGAGAGAGTAAAATTAGAAAGATTGCACGACAAAAGGGAGCGTTTTCAGAAAGACTTATCCACAAAAAAAGCCACTCTAAACAGAGTGGCTTCATTATATTGTATGGTAAATTTTACAATTTTTCTACTTGCATGTAAGAAAGTTCCATAGGAGTTTTTCTACCGAAAATCATTACAGAAACTTCTAATTTCTTCTTGTCTTCTAGAATTTTTTCTACAGTACCATTGAATCCATTGAAAGGACCATCGACTACTTTTACACTTTCTCCTACTACGAATGGAATTTCCATTTCTGTAGCAAATTCAGAAAGTTCATCCATTTTACCAAGCATTCTGTTTACTTCAGATTTACGCATTGGAACAGGATCACCTCCTTTTGTAAGACTTAAAAAAGAAATTACACCAGGTAAATTTTTAATAATATGTGGGATTTCTCCTATCAGATTAGCTTCTACCATTAAGTAACCAGGATAAAAAGGCTTTTCTTTAGGCACTTTTTTACCATTTCTTACTTGGATCACTTTTTCCATAGGAATAACTACTTGAGTAACGTAAGCTTCAAGATTTAATCTTTTAACTTCGCTCTCAATGTAGGCCTTAACTTTATTTTCCTGGCCACTAATAGCTTTTAATACATACCATTTTAAATCGCTCATGGAAAAATTTTTAATTAAAGAAACCTATGAAAATTGCTAATATATTTTTAATAGCTGTGCTAAATAATGAATCTACTCCGAAAGTAAACAATGCTAATATAACAGTAGCTACAGCCACTACTATTGTAGAAGATTGTAAATCAGCCCACTTTGGCCATTCTACTTTATATCTAAATTCTGAATAAGAATCTTTTAAAAAATTGATAAGTGAGTTCATAATTTATATTTGCACGGGCACAAGGATTCGAACCCTGATCAACGGTTTTGGAGACCGGTATCCTACCATTGGACGATGCCCGTAGTTAAAAAAGCTCCGTAAGTTTCCTTACGGAAGCTTTATTTATTTAAGATGATTAATCTAAGATTTCAGTAACCTGACCAGCACCTACTGTTCTACCACCTTCTCTGATCGCAAATCTAAGACCTACGTTAAGAGCGATTGGTTGTAACAATTCTACAGTGATAGTTAAGTTATCACCAGGCATTACCATCTCTACACCTTCTGGTAAGAAGATTTCACCTGTTACGTCAGTAGTTCTTACATAGAACTGAGGACGATATTTGTTGTGGAATGGAGTGTGTCTACCACCTTCTTCTTTAGAAAGAACGTAAACCTCAGCTTTGAATTTCTTGTGTGGTTTCACAGAATCTTTCTTAGCGATTACCATACCTCTCTTGATGTCAGTTTTCTCGATACCTCTTAATAATAGACCTACGTTATCACCAGCTTCACCTCTATCTAAGATTTTTCTAAACATCTCAACACCAGTGATAGTAGAAGTTAACTTCTCATCACCCATACCTACGATGTCTACTGGATCACCTGTATTGATAACACCTGATTCAATTCTACCAGTTGCTACAGTACCTCTACCTGTAATAGAGAATACGTCTTCGATTGGCATTAAGAATGGCTTATCTTGATCTCTAACTGGTAATTCAATCCAGCTATCTACAGCATCCATAAGAGCTTCTACAGTTTCAACCCATTTTGGTTCACCGTTAAGTGCACCTAGAGCAGAACCTTGAATTACTGGAGAGTTATCACCATCATATTCGTAAGAAGATAATAAATCTCTTACTTCTAATTCTACTAATTCTAATAATTCAGCATCGTCTACCATGTCAACTTTGTTCATGAAAACAACGATTCTTGGTACGTTTACCTGACGGCAAAGTAAGATGTGCTCTCTAGTTTGTGGCATTGGACCATCAGTAGCAGCAACTACTAAGATAGCTCCATCCATTTGAGCAGCACCAGTAACCATGTTTTTAACATAATCGGCGTGACCTGGACAGTCTACGTGAGCATAGTGTCTGTTTACAGTTTCATACTCTACGTGAGCAGTATTAATAGTAATACCTCTTTCTTTTTCTTCTGGAGCAGAGTCAATTGAAGAGAAGTCTTTCATTTCAGCTAATCCTTTCTCAGCTAATACTTTAGTAATAGCAGCAGTAAGGGTAGTTTTACCATGGTCAACGTGACCAATAGTACCAATGTTTAAGTGTGGTTTGTTACGATTAAACGTTTCCTTTGCCATGATTTTAATATTTAATTTATTAACTATTGAAATTTTCAGTGCGCAAATATAGTGATTTTTTGAATATCAAAATCTTTTTATTAAAAAAAATTTCAACATTCAGTTTCAATACGTTTGACACTATGATATTATCTTATTTTTGAGGGTACAAATTTAAGAATTTATTTTAAATAAAAAAGTCTCTCAAAATATTTTGAGAGACTTTTATTTTGAGCCAACTATGAGATTTGAACTCACGACCTCTTCCTTACCAAGGAAGCGCTCTACCCCTGAGCTAAGTCGGCTTGGAAAAAAAAATCACATACCGCTTAATTGGAATGTGATTTTTTAGAGCGGAAGACGGGGGTCGAACCCGCGACATTCAGCTTGGAAGGCTGACGCTCTACCAACTGAGCTACTTCCGCAATTTGTGTTTACAAATTATTGTTGGTAAACGGTGTGCAAATTTATAAAATTTTTCTAAACCTGCAAATTAAATTTATAAAAAAGTGGGGAGAGCAGGATTCGAACCTGCGAAGTCGTAAGACAGCAGAGTTACAGTCTGATCCATTTGGCCACTCTGGAATCTCCCCGCTTGTTTTTTTATAAATTATGAGCCTCCAGAGGGATTCGAACCCACGACCCCGAGATTACAAATCACGTGCTCTGGCCAACTGAGCTATGGAGGCAAAATTTGAGATTTCAAAAGAACTGTTATTCCCTTTTTGCGAGTGCAAATATAATACAGTTTTTTTGAAATCCACAAATATTTTTTAAAAATTTTTTAATTATTTTTCTATGCCATTTCTTTTTTCTTGATTAACAGTTTCTTAGCAGTATCATAACACTGGTCTAAACTTTCTTCAAAACTAGCACTTGTCTTCTTTACCACAATATCATCACCGGG
The DNA here is from genome assembly GCA_964530915.1 of uncultured Cloacibacterium sp. Classification (GTDB taxonomy): domain Bacteria; phylum Bacteroidota; class Bacteroidia; order Flavobacteriales; family Weeksellaceae; genus Cloacibacterium. Next base: position 4,753 of record CAZHCK010000072.1, read on the forward strand.
AACATGTAATCTTATCTCAGCAGTCTTGTTTTCTTTTTCAGAAGAATTCTCTACTTTTAAGAAAACTTCGCACTCGATAATTTTATCATAAAAGGTTTCTAACTTATTTAATTTTTTGTCTAAATATTCTTCTAGTGGTGCATGTGGTGTTAAACCGATTGATTGTACTGTAATTTTCATAACGCTAACATTTTTTTAATTAAAAAAAGAAAAATTAGTCTTCTTTTTTATAGGCTCTGGTATGAGCCTGATTAAACACTCTTTTTAATTGCTCTATATTGCCATTCGTGTAAACTTGTGTGGAAGCTAAACTAGAATGACCTAAGATTTTTTTAACTTTAGAAATTTCCGCGCCATTATTCAAAACATGAGTAGCAAAGCTATGCCTTAAAATATGTGGACTCTTTTTTTTCTTTAAAGTTATAAGACTAAGGTAGCGATTTACCACTGAATACACAAATTTTTCGGATAGTTTTTTTCCATTTTCGCGAACGAAAAAATAAATACCAGAATCTTCATTAGGCTTTCTAATTGCTATGTATTCCCGCATCTGTTTTAATAGATTTTCAGAAATGGGAACTACTCTTTGCTTATTACCTTTTCCTTTGATGGAAATTTCAGATTTAGAAAAATCTATTTGGTCTAATAAAATATTGCAGAGTTCAGATTTTCTCATTCCAGTCTGGTAAAGTGTTTCTATAATGAGTTTTTCTAATAAGTTTTCTGGTTCTTTTTCTAAAATCTCACCTAAACTTTCCATTTCCTCTTCTGAAATAGGAATTTGTTTTTCGGCATAAAATTTAAGGGAAGGTATCGTTTCTAAAGGAGAAACTTGAATTTCACCTATTTTCAGAAGATATAAATAAAAACTCCTTAAGCTAGAAAGTTTACGGTTAATGCTTCTTTTTTGGATTTTTTTCTCAGAAAGTGAGACGATGAAATTACGGATGATTTTTTTATCTACCTTTTTTAAATCTTCCGTTCCTTCTGTTTCCGAAATGAACAGCAACAAGTCTTCTAAATCCTTTTTATAACTCACCAGCGTATTCTGAGAATAACGCTTCTCTACAGAAATATAATCTAGAAACTTGTTAATCATGAATTAATAGGTATATAAAACAAAAATCACTTCTCAAATATAAGAATTTGAAAAGTGATTTTGATATTTTTTAAAGAAAAACTAATTAAGCTTGTTCTTCTTTGCTTAATTCTCTTTGCTTATGAGCTGCTTTAAGTTTTGATTGTCTTAAAGTCACAGAAGGTTTTGTAAACTGTTGTCTAGACCTTAACGCTCTTACAACACCAGTTTTATCAAATTTTCTTTTATACTTCTTAAGTGCTCTGTCGATAGACTCTCCGTCTTTTACTGGAATTATTAACATATATTACATCTCATTTTGTGGTTGCAAAAGTATAAAAATTTTTAAACTCCACAAAATTTAATTATAAAAATTAAAAAATTTCTTTGTGAAGTTGTGCTTTATACAAATTTGCATAATATCCATTTTTCGCCAATAGTTCTTCGTGTTTGCCTTCTTCTACTACTTTACCAGAATCCATCACAAGAATTTTATCGGCTTTTTCTATGGTTGACAATCGATGCGCAATGATAATTGAAGTTCTGTTTTGAGTAATTTTCTCAGTAGCTTTCTGTATCAATTTTTCACTTTCTGGGTCTATAGAAGAAGTGGCTTCGTCTAAAATCAAAATCTTAGGATCAGAAAGATATGCTCTTAAGAAAGATAACAACTGTCTCTGACCAAGAGAAATACTACTTCCTCTCTCGCTTACCACAAAATCATAACCTCCCGGTAATCGCTCAATAAATTCATCTACTTCTATATCTTGGGCAATTTTTTTAATTTTTTCGAGCGGAATAGTATCTCCTAAAGTAAGATTTTCATAAATACTACCATGGAAAAGGAAAACATCTTGTAGAACTACTCCTACTTTACTTCGCAAATCGTACAATTCATAATCTCTGATATCAATATCATCCAGTAAAATTTTACCTGAGTTAATATCATAAAATCTTGTAATCAACTGAATAATTGTAGATTTTCCTGCACCAGTTGCACCTACAATTGCCACTGTTTCGCCCGGATTTACTTTGAAATCTACTCCTTTCAGAACTTCTTGCTTTTCGTCATAAGAAAATCGCACATCTCTGAATTCTATTTTTCCTTCAATATGATCTTTTTTGATGGTTCCGAGATTCGGCATTGAGTTTTCTTCATCCATAATTCCTAAAACTCTTTCTGCACCTACCAAACCACGCTGAATATTATTAAATCTATCGGCAATCTGACGAAGCGGACGAATCAACATGTTAATGTAAGAAATAAATGCAATGACCTGTCCCGGAGAAATATCTCTTGCCGTCAATGCATTATATCCTGCCACAAAAAGAATCAGCCCTATAAAAACAGAAGAAATCAGTTCCACCACAGGGAAAAACAATGAAAAATAGAAAACCGTTTTCAGTAAAGCTGCCTTTAAATTGACATTAATATCATCAAATTTCTTAAATTCTGCTTCTTGTCTATTAAAAACTTGAATGAGTGACATTCCAGAAAGTCTTTCTTGCACAAAACTATTTTGGGTAGAAGTCCAAGCTCTTTCGTCACCAAATGCTTTTCTTAATTTTTTCTGGAAAAACCTTGTAATCACCAACATGATGGGTAAAATGGTAAGCGAAATATAACTCAGTTCTGTGTTTACCTGAAACATGGCTACCAAAACGAAAACCACTTTCAAAATATCTCCGAAAACCATCAAAAATCCATCAGTATAAACCGTGGCAATGGTTTCTACATCTCCAACCGCTCTAGTAACCAAATTCCCGATAGCAGTTTTATCAAAGAATGAAGTTTTGAAATAAATGAGTTTATGATACAGCCTTTCTCTAATGTCTCTAATTACATTTTGAGCGATATAGTTAGAAAGAAAAACAAGGAAAAAATTTAAAATAGTTTCTGCTACTACCAAACCTATTAAGAAATAAATATCCTTCATCAAGACGTTATTGTCTTTCAGTTTCAGGATATCAATATCTACAATCTGCTGAGTAAGAATAGGTCTATACACCGAAACTATCGCTAAAATAATAGAGATAATTAGGGCTAAAATAAACCACGTTCTAAATTTCATTCCTATGAAAAAAAGACGCTGAATTATATTGCTGGTGGTTGGTTTTTTGTTCATAATTTTTTAAAAATCGTATCCTACATCTACCAAAAATAATGCATGAGCTGGCGCAGAAGTACCTGCAATACCTCTATTTTTAGCTTCTATCACATTTCTTAAATCGGCAGGTTTTAGTTTTCCACTGCCTATTTCTACCATAGTTCCTACAATCGCACGAACCATATTTCTGAGAAATCTATCCGCAGAGATGGTAAATTTAAGTTCATTTCCGTTTTGTTCCCAATTTGCGTGATAGATTTTACAAATATTGGTTTTATTGTCAGCTCCCACTTTCGCAAAACTCCCGAAATCTTCGTACTCAAAAAGAATTTTGCAAGCTTCATTCATTTTTTCCACCTCCAGAGATTTTCTCCAATGTTGCCACGCAAATTTTTCAGAAAAAGGATTTTTTTCTAGCGAAATATAATATTCATACGTTCTATATTTTGCTGAAAATCTCGCGTGAAAATCTTCTTTTACCTCAAAAATCCTCTTTATCGCAATACTTGGTGGAAGAAAAGAATTCAGTTGATGAACTAATTTCTCTGAAATTTCTCCATCAAAATCAAAATGTGCAAACATTTTTTTGGCGTGAACTCCAGTGTCTGTTCTTCCAGCTCCCGTAGTTTTAATTTCAGTTCGCAGAATCATAGAAAGTGCTTTTTCTAATTCTTCTTGCACAGAAATCTCATTTGGCTGAATTTGATAGCCAAAAAACGTAGAACCATTGTAGGAAAACTCAATAAAGTAACGCAATTTTTATATTTTTGTAGAATTCAACTGCAAAAATACATTTTTTTGAAAAGAATCCTTCTACTTTCCGACACCCATTCTTATATAGACGATAGAATTTTAGAATATGCTAAAAATGCTGATGAAATTTGGCATGCTGGTGATTTTGGAAATTTAGAAGTGATAGACGAACTGAAAAAAGTAGGAACATTACGAGGTGTTTTCGGGAATATTGATGAAGCAAAAATAAGAGCAGAATTCCCAGAAATAAATGTTTTCGAATGTGAAAAAACAAAAGTAGTGATGATTCACATTGGCGGATATCCTAATAAATATGCACCAAGAGTGAAACAAATATTAAAGGACGAAAAACCTCAAATTTTTATTTCTGGGCATTCTCACATATTAAAAGTGATGTATGATAAAGAGTTAGAAATTCTGCATCTCAATCCTGGCGCTGCTGGAAAACATGGTTGGCATAAAATGAGAACCATGCTGAGATTTGAAATCAATGGTGAGAAAATTGAAAATTTAGAGGTGGTAGAGCTTGGAGCGAAATAGAAATTTGTAGAATAGACTTTAATTTTAAAAATAAAACAATCAAAGATTGTGAAAATAGGCGATTTGGTTTCGGTGATAGATGATGATTTGAAAGGGAAAATTTCTGCTTTCAAAGGAAATATGGTGCAAATAGAAGACGAACACGGTTTTCATTATGACATTGAAAAAAGTAAAGTCGTACTCCACAATCATAATATTTATGACGATATTTCAATCACTGCAAAAAAGGAAACGTCTACCAAAATTTCTAAAAAAAATCAAACTCAACCGCAGTCCATCGATTTACATTTTGAAAAATTGGTCAATAATCCTCAAGACTTTGAATCTTGGGAAAGATTGATGATTCAGCGAGAAAAACTGATTGAAAAATTAGAATATTGCAGAAGCAATAACATGAAAAAACTGAACATCATCCACGGAATTGGGGATGGCGTTTTGCAAAATATGGTGCACGAAGTTTTACAAGGTTTCGCGGGTATAGAATACGAAGACCATGACTTTTTCTACCACAGCACAGGAAATGTCTTGGTTACTTTTTTGTAGAATTAGGCAGTAATTTGAAATAACTTACCACAAATTTCCCATCCTTCACTTCACCGATGACTTCTGCTTTTTTGATTGCATTGCAAAAACCGTCATCAGCATGAGCGTCTCCGTGGTCATTAATTTTAGTGCCTTCTACAAAATAACTTTTCCCGTCAATTCTTACCGCTAAATCACAACCTTTTTTATCTTTCATTTTGAACTGACATTGTCCGCAAGCTGCTTCTACGACTTGCTTCTTTTTCTCTTGAGAGAATCCAAAAGTGAAACTCAAAAGTGCAATAAATAAAACGAGATTTTTCATATTACATTAACTATCTTTCAAAAATAGTTTAAAAATCAATACCTTTGCATTTATTGGTAAAAAACTATGAAAAAACTTTCTTTACTTTTCACCAAAGATGGTTTACAATGGCACATTTCTAAAGGAAAAACAGTGCTAGAAGAAGCATTTTATTTCGTAACAGAAGAAACTTCGCCTCATTTAGTAGAAGAAAAACTAGATGAAGTTTTAAAATTTGATGACTACAAAGAAATAGAAGTGATTTCTGCACTCAATCATTTTTCGCTTACTCCAGATAGTTTTACAGAGCACGAATTGGGCTATAAACTGATTTCTTATAACGCTCCTGTAGATGAAGCTAACGAAGAATTGATGCTTTCTGTGAACAAAAAATTTGCGGTGCAATTTTACTACACTTTTCCAAAGCATTTTTACCAAAAAATTAAAGCAAAAAAATTACCCACGAAATTTAATTTCTCGGGCGAAAAATTTTTAAATGCTTTAACTGTTAAAAACCACAAAGAAATTCATATCAATCTATATCATCATCAAGTAGAGTTTTTCGCTTTTGAAAATAAAAAAGTGGTACTTTACAACAACTTAGATGCTGATTCTGAAGTAGATTTCTTGTATTTTATTATGTTTTCTTTGAGCAAAATAAATTTTGGAACCGCAGAAACGCATTTTCATATTTATGGAGAAACTCACGAAAACGAAACCTTTATTTCAGAATTGAGAAAGTTTGTTAAAAATATTAAAGTTCATTTTGACAACGCTCCGAAAAAGAATTTTGTTCTTTCTTAAAAAATCATTTATCAAAAATCAAGCATGTATAGAATTATCTCTGGCAAATGGAAAGCAAAAAGAATTGCTGCGCCTAAAAATTTCGATGTAAGACCTACCACAGACTATGCTAAAGAAGCACTTTTCAGCATTTTGGCGAATCGTCACGAAGTAGAATTTTGCTCAGTTTTAGACCTTTTTGCTGGAATTGGCTCTATCAGTTTAGAGTTTGCCTCTAGAGATTGTAAAGACGTTACCGCTGTAGAAATGAATCCTAAGCATGCTGCTTTCATTAATTCTACTGCTGCAGAACTAGAAATGGCGCTTCAAATTAATCTACAGCGTGGTGATGTTTTTGAATGGTTAAAGAAAAACAGAACCAAGAAAACTTTTGACATTGTTTTTGCAGATCCACCTTTTGAATTAGAAGAAAAAAAATACAATGAACTGATTTCTTTAGTTCTCAATAATAACTTCTTAAAAGAAAATGGAACTTTTGTTTTAGAACATCAATCTAAAATGAAATTAGAGCATCCTCAATTAATTGAAACCAGAAAATACGGAAATGTGAGTTTTTCTTTCTTTGAAGCGAAAGAAAATGATGAGACTTCTGAAGCTTAATTTTAGATTCTAAAGTTTTTTCAGTTCTAGACTAATTTTATTTCCAAAGAATTTTTTCGAAATTTTCTCGAAGTTTTTCGTGATATCAGAAAGATAAAATTCTGTGTTTCCTTCATCGTGTTGAGGGTTAAGTAAGTCATTTTTGCTCAAAATGTCCCTTACATAACTCGCTACAATTTTAGGAGAATCAATGACTCTTACTCTGGTTCCGTAATATTTTTTAATCTCTTCAATGAGAAGCGGATAATGCGTACAACCTAGAATAAGTGTTTCTATATTTTTTAACTTTTTGTCGCTCAAATAGTTATAAATAATCGCGTGTGTAATTGGGTGATTTACAAAACCTTCTTCGATGGCAGGAACCAATAAAGGCGTTGCCAATTCATCTACTTGAATATATTTATTCAGTTTTCGGATAGATTTTCTGTACAAACCAGAGTTTACCGTTGCTTTAGTGGCAATAACTCCTACATTTTGGTGAATCTCAAAAGCTACTTTTTCTGCCACTGGATTAATAACATCAAAAACCAAAGCCTGATTTCCCACCAATTCTTTCACCTCTTGCAAAGCATTTGCAGTAGCCGTATTACAAGCAATAACGATGGCTTTACAGTTATTTTCTAATAAAAATTGGGTGATTTTTAAAGAAAAACCGATAATCGCTTCTCTAGATTTTTCGCCGTAAGGTAAATGTGCTGTGTCACCGAAATAAATAAAATTTTCGTGTGGCATTAATCGTTTTATTTCTTTGGCTACGGTAAGTCCACCAACACCGGAATCAAAAATCCCTATCGGTTGTGATGATGAAAGATGAGAATAATCTGGTTTCAAAGGCTTGAAATTTTTACAAAAATACTAAAGATTTTAGATTTTAGATTTTAGATTTTAGAT
>CAZHCK010000073.1:0-9914 GCA_964530915.1 uncultured Cloacibacterium sp.
ATTATTTCTACATCATTTTGTAAAAAATCTAAATACAAACCTTCTTTTCTCAACAATAAAATGCTTGGAGAGAATTTTTCTCTTGGCAAATGATTGGCAATGGTAGTCACAATGCGTTCTGCACCACCCGCATTAAGATCTGGAAGGATAAAAAGGATAGATTTTTTCATATATTATTTTCCCACAGATTTCACAAATTTTCACAGAAATTAATCTGTGCTTTCTGTGTAATCTGTGGGAATTAGATATTTTTCAATTACTTAATTCGCTACGTCTGAAATAAACTTAATTCTGAGCATTCTTACTTCTTCATCCGTTAAATCATCACCAAATTCTGCCAAAAGAACTTTCATAGAGTCACTTTCGGATTCTTTCATAAAATCCATAAAATCATCTACAATATCTTCGTCAAAATTTTCTTCTATGTAATAATCTATATTGAGTTTAGTTCCTTGATAAACAATAGATTCCATTTCGGAAAGCAAATCATCCATACTTAGATGTTTCGCCTTGGCAATGTCTTCTAAATCTATTTTTTTGTCGGTATTTTGAATGATAAAAACCTTGTGAGAAGACTTATTGGCAACTGTTTTCAGCACCATGTCTTGAGTTCTCTCAATGTTGTTATCTTCTACATATTTTGCGATGAATTCTGCGAATTCTTTTCCGTATTTTTTAGCTTTTCCTTCACCAACTCCATAGACTTTTGCAATTTCGTCTACCGAAATTGGATATTGTACGGTCATATCTTCCAAACTTGGATCCATGAAAACCGTGTAAGGAGGAATGCCATGTTTTTTGGCTACTTTTTTTCTCAATTCTTTTAACTGAGCGAAAAGATTTTGGTCAAGACCACCTCCAGCTTGTACCTGAACTTGTTCTGCATCTGCAATCGCTGCCAAATCATATTCTCTATCTTCGGCAATCATAAATTCTGGAGTTTCTTTTCCAGAAAGGAAATTTTTAGCTTTGTCTGAAAGCTTCAGAACGCCGTACGTTTCTATATCTTTAGTCAAATAACCTTGTACAGTAGCTTGTCTGATGATGGATTTCCAATAATTGTCATTTTCAGATTTCCCAATCCCGAAATGTTTAGAATTCTCTAATTTGTAAGCTTTGGTAGTGGCAGATTCTTTACCCGAAATAATCGAAATTAAATCTTTGGTTCTGAATTTTTCTTCCAAATCTTTTACGATTTCTAAGACTTTTTTCAAATCTTTAGAAGCGTCTTTTAGTTTTGGTGGGTTTACAGAATTATCATCCATTTTAGCACCATCACCATTGATTGGGTCAAATTCTTCTCCGAAATAATACAATAAATATTGTCTTCTGCTCATAGAAGTTTCGGCGTAACCTACTACTTCATTCAAAAGTTGAAGTCCGATTTCACGTTCAGAAACTGGTTTTTGAGCTAAGAATTTTTCTAATTTTTCAATGTCTTTTGGGTCATAAAAAGCAAGGCAATGACCTTCTCCTCCATCTCTACCAGCTCTACCTGTTTCCTGGTAATAACTTTCTAGCGATTTTGGAATATCATAATGAATGACAAATCTTACATCTGGCTTATCAATTCCCATTCCGAAAGCAATGGTAGCTACAATTACATCTGCTTCTTCCATCAAGAATTTATCTTGATTCGCCACTCTGGTTTTTTGGTCAAGACCAGCGTGATATGGCAATGCATTAATTCCATTTACCTGCAATAACTGAGAAAATTCCTCTACTTTTCTTCGGCTGAGACAATAAACAATTCCTGATTTTCCTTTGTGTTGATTGATAAATTTTACGATTTCTCTGTCTACATTTACTTTAGGACGAATTTCGTAGTAAAGATTAGGTCTATTAAAACTATCTTTAAAAACCAATGCATTGTTCATTCCTAGAGTTTTCTGAATATCATCCTGAACTTTGGGTGTAGCAGTTGCAGTCAATGCAATTACAGGAACTTTTGCAATTTTATCAATAATTAATTTGAGATTTCTGTATTCTGGACGGAAATCGTGTCCCCATTCCGAAATACAGTGCGCTTCGTCTATCGCCACGAAAGAAATTTTAATTTCCTTCAAGAAATTAAGGTATTCTTCTTTTACTAAACTTTCTGGAGCTACATAGAGCAACTTGGTTTTCCCGCTTTTGATATCATCAAAAACTTGTTTTGTTTGGGTTTTATTGAGAGAAGAATTCAGGACATGACCTACTCCTTCTTCAGCAGAAATACCATTAATGGCATCTACTTGGTTTTTCATTAAAGCAATCAGAGGAGAAACTACAATGGCAGTTCCTTCTGAAAGAAGTGCAGGAAGTTGGTAACACAACGATTTACCACCACCAGTTGGCATCAATACGAAAACATCATTACCACTCAATAAGGTGGAAATAATTTCTTCTTGTCTTCCTTTAAAAGTAGAAAATCCGAAATATTTTTTTAGTGCACTTGTTAAATCTTCATGTTTAGTCTTCATCTGTTCAAGTAAGTTTTACTAAATTTGCATCTTACCAAAGATAAAACTTTTTAATGAGATTTGAAAATTTTTAAAAATTTAAAAAAATCTTAATTTTTATCTTTTGAAAATAAATAAATCTAAGAAATTGTATTTTGGAAAAAATAGACATTATTAGCCTTGCCAAAAACGCTATTGCAGTAGAAATTACTGAGTTAGAATCGCTTAAAAACAGAATTGATGAACAGTTCGAAAAAGCGGTAAACATTGTCAATAATTCTACAGGAAAACTGATTGTAGTAGGTATTGGTAAATCTGCACATGTAGGAAACAAAATTGTAGCAACTTTAAATTCTACAGGAACTCCTTCGCAGTTTTTACACGCTGCGGAAGCAATTCACGGAGATTTAGGAGTGATTCAAAAAAATGATGTAGTACTTTGTATCTCAAATTCTGGAAATTCGCCAGAAGTTGTTTATTTATTGCCATTTTTGAAAGATTATTCTGCTGCTTTAATCGGAATGACAGGAAATCTAAAATCTAAATTGGCAGAAGCTTCTGATGTGGTTTTAGATTCTTCGGTAAAAGTGGAAGCTTGCCCTAATAAATTGGCGCCAACAAGTTCTACTACGGTTCAAATGGCCATTGGTGATGCTTTAGCAGTTTGTTTAATGGAACTCAATAATTTTAAAGACCAAGATTTTGCCAAGTTTCACCCAGGTGGAAGTTTAGGGAAAAACTTAACAGCAAGAGTAGAACAATTCGTTTCTGAGCAAAGACCTTTAGTTGAAGTAAATTCTAGTATAAAAGATGTAATTTTTTCAATTTCAAGCTCTAAGCATGGAATAACGGTGGTAACAGACCAAGAAAAAATAGTTGGTGTAATTACCGATGGAGATTTAAGAAGAATGCTTCTAAAAACTGAAAATCTTACTGGAATTTTAGCAAAAGATTTAATGTCTGCAAATCCTAAAACGGTTGAAAAAAATGCACTTGCAAAAGAAGCGATGACTGTTTTGAAACAAAATAATATTGGCCAATTGATTGTAACAGATAACGGAAATTATTTCGGAATTATCGATTTACACAGATTGTTGGATGAAGGGATAAATTAGAAGAAACTAGAATCTAGAATCAAGAAAAAAAACATTTCTTATAAGAAAGAATTAGACTGTAAGTTTAAATAATAAAAAATAAAATCCGAAAATTCGGAACTAAAATATATGGCAGAAGAGAAAGAAATGTCCTTTTTAGGACACATAGGTGAACTAAGATCGCATCTTATTCGTTGTATTATCGCAATTATTATTGGAGCTTTAATTGTAGGTTTCAATATTAACTGGATTATGGATCATGTGTTTTTTGCACCTACTAAAAATGATTTTATTACTTTTAGAGTTATCAATCACTATTCTCAAGAGTTTTTTGGTCACGAAAGTTTCGTTTTGCCAGATACGTTTCAAGTTCAACAGAAAAAATTATTGCAACAGTTTGATGTAATGATGTCTGTTTCTATATTTGGTGGAATGGTTTTGGCACTTCCTTATATTATTTGGGAATTGTGGAGATTTATTAGTCCGGCACTTCATCCTAGAGAAAGAAAAAATTCTTCTTTTGTGATTAATTTTGTGTGGATTCTTTTTATTATTGGTGCATTAGTAGGATATTTCCTTATCCTTCCATTAGCGATTAATTTCGGATTATTGTTTACCATTTCAGATTCTATCACGCAATTATTTGACTTGTCAGATTACACTACTCTATTCTTGCAAGTGGTTTTAGGAATGGGGTTGGTTTTTTTATTTCCAGTAGTCGTTTATTTTTTAACAACGATAGGAATTTTGACGCCTGTATTTTTGAAAACGTACAGAAGACACGCGATTGTAGTCATTATGGTTGTTGCAGCAATTGTAACTCCGGCAGATGTTTTCAGTATGTTGGCTGCAGCATTTCCGCTTTTGGTTTTGTATGAATTTAGTGTTTTGATGAGCATTTATGTTTATAAAAAAATTCAAAAAGCAGAACAAAAAGAATTAGCCAAAAGAAAGTCTTAACTTTTAAATGTAACAAATGAAATTTCTCAATAAACAGTTTACGCAAGAAACCTTAAAACTTGCGCTCCCAGTAATGCTTACACAAGTAGGACAAGTTTCTGTAAACTTGTTTGATAACATTATTGTTGGGAAACTTCTTGGCGCAAAAGCATTGGCAGCAGTTTCTCTAGGAAACGCAATGTTTTTCTCTATTTTCATCTTCGGATTAGGATTTTCACTGGCAATTCCGCCATTGGTTTCCGAAGCGCATTCGCAACATAATCACAACAGAATTAACAGCATTTTCCGACACGGATTTGTGGTAAATATCATCTTGGCTTTTGTTTTAATGCTTTTGATTTTTGGAATCATTCCACTTATGCCTTATTTAAATCAGCCAAAAGAAATTTTACCCGATACCATTACCTTTCTTTCCATCGTAACCTTGAGTATCATTCCATTTATGATTTTTCAAACGATGAGAGAAGTTTCAGAAGGACTTTCTTTTACGATTGGGGTAACCAAAGCCACCATTTTTGCAAATATTATCAATGTTATTCTCAATTATGTTTTTATAGAACATTTTAAAATGGGAGTTGCAGGCTCAGCTTGGGCTACATTTATTGCTAGAGTTGCCATGATGGTTTTCTTATATTATGTTTTGATAAAAGAAGAAAAAACGAGAAGATATATCAAAGATTTTTCTCTGAAAATAAAGGATTTCTCCAAAGAAATGTTCGAAAAATTAATCAGATTGGGCTTTCCAACTGCATTGCAACTATTTTTTGAAGTAACGGCTTTTGCTGGTGCAGCTTTTATTTGTGGACTGATTTCTGCCAAAGACATTGCTGCACACCAAATTGCACTTTCTATGGCGAGCTTCACGTTTAATCTTTGTGTAGGATTCAGTGTAGCTTCTACGGTAATGATTGGAAGAAAATTAGGCGAAAAAGACTTTGTAAATTTAGAAAAAGTAGGTTTTAACAACCTGAAAATCGCTTTTATCTTTATGTTAATGTGCGGATTGGTATTTATTTTAGGAAAAGATGTTTTACCGACTTTTTTCACCAAAAAAGAGGATATCGCTGTAGTAGAATTGGCGTCTCAATTAATGATTATTGCAGCATTATTTCAATTATCAGACGGAATTCAAGTGACTGCTCTTGGTTGTCTAAGAGGAATACAAGACGTGAAAATTCCTTCTATTCTTACCTTTATCGCTTATTGGGTGATTACCATTCCATTAGGTTATTATCTTACGGTTCCTATGAAAATGGGTGCTTTCGGAATGTGGATAGCTCTGGGAATTGGACTTACCATTTCGGCGGTGCTTTTGGTGATAAGATTTAGAAATCTTTCTGAGAAAAGAATTAAAGCTCAATCCAACTAAAAATAAAAAAGTCTTGAAAATTTCAAGACTTTTATTTTTTATAAAATTTTTAAAAAGTATATCTTAAACCGAAACTAAATCTACCAGGTTCGAATCCTTTTTCTATTTGCATGGTATTGTAAAAACCTGGGTCTTCTTGGTATAATCTTGGTCTCCAATCTGCAAAGAAACTAATAGGATAATCTACCAATTCAAATTCAGCTCCTGCAACACCTACAATATTAAAGGCTTTAACTTTGTTAGGATGACCTCCTGTAATATAAGAAGGACCAGCTCCTACATAAATTGCAAGTCCGTCTGTTTGTTCGCTAACAGTATAAACAAACTGAGGAATAACCTGTAAAGCTGTAAATCCGCCTCCATAATTTCCAGAAAATTCTATGCCCACAAACTGAAAAGGTTGATATTTTATAGAAACTCCAACTAAAGACTCTCCTACACCTGTATCTACATGTCCACCAATTGCCACATCATACAATTGTGCTTTGGCAACTTGAGTTCCCAAGAAAATAAAAGACAAAAGACTTAAAACTTTAACTATTCTTCTCATTTATTAATTTTTACAGTTTCAAAAGTAATAATATTTTTAAAAAATTCTGCAGTTTTTTTGATTTTCTTCTTTAAATAAAGTTCATCTTGAACAAAATGGATTAAAATTTGAAATTTAATTTCACATTAAAAAATCTACCTGTCAATCTTACAGGAACCGGATAAATATAACTTGAATTAACATCAGTAATCCATTGATTAGCAATGGTGTTACTAATGTTAAAAGCATTGAAAATTTGTACACCTAATGATAATTCTTTACATTTTCTCCAGAAATCACCTGTTGCTTTATTGTCTTTTTGGTCTATAAAAACTTTTTCTAAACCAATGTCAACACGTTTATAAGATGGTAAAGTTTTGGTGTATTCATAAGGGTCTGCAAATAAGGAAGCTCCATTTGGTAAACCACTTGCAAATAATAAAGTAAGATTTACTTTCATGCTTGGGAATTTCGGCATGTAATCTTGGTAAAACATCGAAAATCTAAATCTTTGGTCAGTTGGTCTTGCAATATAGCCTCTTCCATCAATATTTTCTTTTGCTCTGGCATAACTTACAGAAATCCAAGAATCTACACCGGGAACAAATTCACCAAATAATCTGGTATCAACTCCATAAGCATAACCTTCAGAATTATTTTTTCCTGAATATCTAATCCTTACATTATCAATATAATACGGAATTAAGTCATTCATTTTTTTGTAATATAATTCTGTGGTCAATTTAAATGGACGCTCCACCATTTTGAACTCATAATCATTTGCTACAATAAGTTGAATTGATTTTTGAGCTTTAATATTTTCATTAAATGTTCCGTCTAAATCTTTGATTTCTTTGTAATATGGTGCTTGATAATAAACTCCTCCCGAAATTCTGAAAAGCATATCCGCATCCCAATCTGGTTTTATCGCAAATTGTGCTCTTGGTGAGATTAAAGTTTCTTTGTTAAAACTCCATTGTTGCGCTCTTACTCCACCATTGATGAACACTCTACTTTCTCCCCAATATAATTTTTTAGAAAATTGTGCATAACCAGAAATTCTCGTAGGATTGATTTCATTATTTCCAGAAATATTGTATTTCAATTTTAAATCAGAAGCGTCTAAAACTCCAGGATTCAAATAAGTTCTTGGTGTGCTGTAACCCAAAGAATCTACCAATTGCCATTCATTCGTAAGGTCTTTAAGCATTTCTTTTTCGAATTTTGCACCTACTTCTATGTCTGTATTCGCATTGGGAGAAAATTTCACTCTCAATTGGCTTCCATACGTTCTTGCTAATAAATCATTTCTTGCATGATCTATTTGTCCGCCCGCATCATAACTAGAATTCGGGTCTCCTGTTACAGGATCAAAGGTTTGCAATAAATAACCTGAAGCAATAGTATAATATTCTCTTTCTCTATTTTGGTAGGCAAAATTATCTAGTGTTACACTTAATTTTTTATTTGGTTTATACGTGATAGAAGCAGTTCCCATCATGTTTTTATAAGAATCATCTTCTTTTCCTTCATAACCGACCAATAATTTTATCGGTTGTTGTACGGTTCCAAAATCTACTTCTTTGTAATTTGGAATCATTTCATAGTCATTTTTTGACCAATATCCTAAAAATGAAACCGACCATTTATCATTGATATAATAATTGATATATGATTGGAAATCAAAATATTGAGGATTAAAATCAGTATCTTCATTTAACGTATTCAGAACCAAATTGGTATTTCTGTATCTTCCCGAGATTAAAGCAGATAATTTCTTATTTTTAGAAGCTAAACCTAAAGACAATCTTCTACCAATAAGACTTGCTTCACCAGAGATTTCGGTTTTTGAAGGTTGTCTGTAATAAATATTCAGCGCAGAACTCATTTTATCGCCATATTTCGCTTCGAAACCACCTGCAGAAAAGTTAATCATAGAAACCATATCTGGATTGATGATACTCATCCCTTCTTGCAAAGAATTTCTCACTAAAAATGGTCTGTAAATCTCAATATCATTGATGTAAATTAAATTTTCATCATAATTACCACCTCTTACCATGTATTGCGATGATAATTCTGCATTAGAATTTACCGAAGGTAAAGACTTAATCAAACCTTCTACACCACCAGAAAGCGAAGCTACAATCTGTGCCTGTTTTGCAGAAATTTCTAGGGACGTAAGGTCAGTATTCTTTGGTTTTCCTTTTCCACGGAAGGTAATTTCTTGAATATCTTTGGTCTTAATGGAAAGCACCATCAAAACATTTAAGTTTTGGTATCTTAATTTAGGATTGATTCTCTTGGTAAAAGAAACATAAGATTCCTTTTCGGCTGTCAATACTTGTTCTGTTTCAGCTACGGGAATTTTAGCAAAACCTTGCGCGTTGGTGGTAAAGTTTTGATTGTTATAAGTGACTTTTACATCAGAAACTGGACTTCCGTTATCGTCTAAAATTTTCAAATTAATTTGAGAAAAAATCAAGACTGGAAATGTGATAACTAAGAATAATATGAGCTTTTTCAAAAGGTTATATTTTAAAGGATAAATTTATAAAATTTAATCAAATTGATAAAGAATTATTTCAATGGTAAATTTCAGTAATTTTTTGTGTTTTTCAAAAGAAAAAACCAAGCGAAAATGCTTGGTTTAGTTATTATAAAATTGCTTCTCTTACTCTGGTGAGTTTTCCTAACAAATCATCGAGTAAATCCAGTTTTAGCATATTTGCGCCGTCTGATTTTGCACAAGAAGGATCAGGATGTGTTTCGATAAAAATGCCATCAGTTCCTACTGCAATTCCAGCTTTGGCAATGGTTTCTATCAATTCTGGTCTTCCTCCTGTTACTCCTAAATTTTGGTTCGGTTGTTGAAGAGAGTGCGTAACATCTAGAATCACTGGCGCATAATGTTGCATGGTAGGAATTCCTCTGAAATCGACTACTAAATCTGTATACCCGAAAGAATTTCCTCTCTCAATAATTGCAACTTTGTCATTTCCTGAATCTAAAACTTTTTGTACCGCAAATTTCATAGATTCTGGCGAAAGAAACTGTCCTTTTTTTAGAGTCACTGCTTTTCCAGTTTTTGCAGCAGCTACTACCAAATCTGTCTGACGAACTAAAAATGCAGGGATTTGCAAAACATCTACACCATAAGAAGCAGCAAGTTCTGCATGAGCGTTTTCGTGGATATCTGTAGTCGTAGGAATATTAAAATGCTCTCCTACTTTTTTGATGATTTCTAAAGCTTTTTCATCGCCAATTCCTGTGAAACTGTCTACTCTGCTTCTGTTTGCTTTTTTAAAACTCCCTTTGAAAATGTAAGGAATCTTATATTTATCTGAAAGTTTTACAATTTTTTCGGCAATTTCAAATGCCATTTCTTCACCTTCAATAGCGCAAGGACCAGCAATTAAGAAGAAATTTTTAGAATCTTTGTGATGAATTTTATCAAGTAATTGTATCATTATAACTTTAAATTTTAGATTTTAGGTTTGTGATTTTTTGAATAAAATCTT
>CAZHCK010000073.1:9924-12292 GCA_964530915.1 uncultured Cloacibacterium sp.
TGTATTTTCTGGTGAAAACATATAGATTTTCCCAGATTTCATTGTAATTTTTACTTTTTTATAAATATTGGTTAAATACCAAACATCATTTCCATTAAAATAGCCAAAATAACCAAAAACGCCTCCTGCTCCAAATGTCCTGATATTTAACCCCAGTTTTTCTACTTTTTCAATTTGGCTAATATCTTGAATAGAAATTTTAAAGTTAACAAAAGAATTTTTTACATGGATTGCATTTTCACTCAAACTGATTTCGGGTATCATGAAATAAGCAAAAATAAAAGCTCCAGAAAGAATGCTACCCAAAGTAATTAATACGAATTTAGGCGCATCTATATTGAACATGTAAATCAACATTCCAATTGAGAAGAAAATGTATAAAATGGTGTAAAATAACGTCCATTTATCCATTTTGGCATTCGCAAATTCTTTCATATCATTAGCTTTAGGCAAAAATAAAAAATTCCGCTCAAAAAGAACGGAATTTATATTGATTTAACATTTTTAGAATTTAATGATAGAAGCCATTTTTTCGTTCTCTTCCATTACCAACTCATCGTCTACCAAGATTTTACCAGAATGCTCATCGATGATAATTTTCTTACGTTGAGCGATTTCCATTTGTTTCTGTGGCGGAATGGTAAAGAATGAACCTTTTGGCGCACCTCTTTCTAGACCTACTACAGCTAATCCGTTTCCAGAATTATTTCTGATTCTTTTGTAAGAAGCTAATAATCTTTCGTCAATTTTTTCTGCAAATTCTTTAGATTTTTCTAATAGATAATCTTCTTCTTTTTGCGTTTCAGCGATTAAAGCATCTAGTTCATTTTTCTTGAAATTCAAATGTTTGTCTAGTTCTCCAATTTTACTTTTCAACTCATCTAAAAGTTCATTTTTGTGAGCGATTTTTGCAGTAAATTCTTTGATTTTCTTTTCAGCCAACTGAACTTCTAAATCCTGAAATTCTATTTCTTTAGCAAGCGCTTCGAATTCTTTATTATTTCTTACGTTGTCTTGTTGAGATTTATATTTCTCCATCAAAGATTTAGAATGATTAATAACTTCTTTTTTGTTATTAATATCATCATTTAAGTCTTTAATTTCGTTTTCGAATTTTTGTGCTCTCTTGTTAAGACCTTCGATTTCGATTTCTAAATCTTCTACCTCAATTGGTAATTCACCTCTTGTATTGCGGATTTCGTCTAATCTAGAGTCAATGATTTGTAAATCATAAAGAGCTCTTAATTTTTCTTCTACTGGAATTTCTACAGTTTTTTTTGCCATATCTTAAAAGAAATAATTTACAGGGTTGGTTTTTTCTGTGGATTTTGAGAATGCAAATGTAGGAAATTTTTCCGACAAAATCTCAACTAATTGCTCAGTAACAAATTGTTCTGACTCGAAATGTCCTATATCACAGATTAACATTTGGTTTTCGCTTTGGAAAAAATCATGGTATTTTACATCTCCCGTTAAGTAAGCATCACATCCAGAAGCTTTTGCAGGCGAAATTCCACTTGCTCCACTTCCGCCTAAAACGCCTACTTTTTTGATTTTTTTATTCAAAAACTCAGAATGACGAATCACTTCTAAATTGAATTTTTCTTTTACGAATTTCAAGAAATCTTTTTCTTCCATTTCTTGGTCTAATTCGCCATATCTTCCTAATCCAACATATTGATTATCATTTTCTAAAGCATATATTTGATACGCAACTTCTTCATAAGGATGTGCGGATTTCATAGCTGACAAAATCTGATTCTTTTTGAAACTTTCAAAAATCACAGAAATCATTTCTTCATCAGCATTTTCTCTCACATTATAAGTTCCCAAAAATGGATTAGAACCTTTAATCGGTCTGAAAGTTCCATTTCCTTTCACCGAAAAACTGCATTCATCATAAAAGCCAATATTTCCTGCACCTGCTTCAAATAAGGCATTTTTTACTTTCTCTGAATATCCAGACGGAACATAAACCACCAATTGTAGAAGATTATCCGATTTTGGCATCAGAATTTTTTGATTTTTCAAGCCTAACTCATTGCAGATTCTATAATTCACGCCGAAATAATCATTATCAAAAGCTGTGTGAATGGCATAAATAGCGATTTTATTTTCAATAGCTTTTAGAACGGCGCGTTCTACATAATTTTTTCCCGTAATGGATTTTAACCCAGAAAAAATAATCGGGTGAAAGGTAACAATCACGTTACAACTCTTCGCAATAGCTTCATCTACTACATTTTCTAATGCATCATGACACACTAAAACTCCCGAAACTTCACGTTCAAGATTTCCGCAAAGTAAACCTACATTATCAAAATCTTCAGCTTGTTTTAGGGAAAATATTTTGTCTAATTCTGTGGTG
>CAZHCK010000074.1:0-12174 GCA_964530915.1 uncultured Cloacibacterium sp.
TGGCAACCATAGGAAGAAACAAAGCCGTTGTCGATTTACCAAAATTCAAATTCAACATAATGTCAAAGAAAAATAAAGATTTCGGGATTGAAAAAGTTTTAAAAAATTTAGGAATTAAAGCAGAGAATAAAGGCACTTCTACTGGCGGAAAATGGTTTGCTACAGGAAAAGTGATAGAAAGTTACTCACCTGTAGACGGAAATTTAATTGCTAAAGTTACTTCTACTTCTAAAAAAGACTACGAAAAAGTAATCGCAGAAGCAGAAAAAGCATTCAAGGAATTCAGACTGATGCCAGCTCCAAAACGTGGAGAAATCGTAAGACAGTTTGGCGATAAACTTAGAAAACATAAAGAAGACTTAGGAAAACTCGTTTCTTACGAAATGGGAAAATCATTACAGGAAGGGCTTGGCGAAGTTCAGGAAATGATAGACATCTGTGATTTTGCAGTAGGTTTATCTCGCCAGTTACATGGTTTAACCATGCATTCAGAACGTCCAGGTCACAGAATGTACGAACAGAATCATCCACTAGGAATTGTTGGAATTATTTCTGCATTCAATTTTCCGGTAGCGGTTTGGTCTTGGAATACAGCGTTAGCTTGGATTTGTGGAGATGTTTGCGTATGGAAACCTTCAGAAAAAACACCATTGTGCGGAATTGCTTGTCAAAATATCATCACCGAAGTGCTTCAAGAGAATAATCTTCCTTTAGGGATTTCAAATTTAGTCATTGGCGACT
Source organism: uncultured Cloacibacterium sp. (assembly GCA_964530915.1). Taxonomy (GTDB): domain Bacteria; phylum Bacteroidota; class Bacteroidia; order Flavobacteriales; family Weeksellaceae; genus Cloacibacterium. The sequence goes on from CAZHCK010000074.1 coordinate 742, forward strand.
CTGAAATTGGCGATTTAATGGCAAAAGATACCAGAGTTCCTCTAGTTTCGGCAACAGGTTCTACCAGAATGGGAAAAATTGTTGCCCAAAATGTAGCAGCGAGATTAGGAAAATCACTTCTTGAGTTAGGAGGTAACAATGCGATTATCGTAACACCAGATGCAGACATTAAAATGACGGTAATTGGTGCGGTTTTCGGAGCGGTAGGAACTGCGGGTCAACGTTGTACTTCTACCAGAAGACTCATCATTCACGAAAGCATTTATGATAAAGTAAAAGATTCAATTGTAGCAGCTTACGGACAGTTAAAAATAGGAAATCCTCTAGATCAGAATAATCACGTAGGTCCGCTCATCGATACAGATGCGGTGAAAATGTATGAAGAGGCTTTGAAAAAAGTGAAAAAAGAAGGGGGTAAATTGATTGTAGAAGGTGGCGTTTTAAAAGGAAAAGGCTACGAAAGCGGTTGCTACGTAAAACCAGCCATTGCAGAAGCCGAAAACCATTTTGAAATTGTACAGCACGAAACTTTTGCACCGATTTTATACTTGTTAAAATATTCAGGAGACGTAGAAAATGCCATTGAAATTCAAAATGGAGTAGCACAAGGTTTATCTTCTGCAATTATGACCAATAATTTAAGAGAAGCTGAAAAATTCCTTTCTCACGCTGGTTCAGATTGCGGAATTGCCAATGTAAACATCGGAACTTCTGGTGCTGAAATTGGTGGTGCTTTCGGTGGCGAAAAAGAAACAGGTGGCGGTAGAGAATCAGGTTCAGACGCTTGGAAAGTCTATATGAGAAGACAAACCAACACCATCAATTACACCACAAACCTACCTTTAGCACAAGGAATCAAGTTTGATTTATAGAATGCTAGATGCAGGATGATGGAAGTTTTACCATTTGTCATTCTGAATGAAACGAAGTGAAATGAAGAATCTATTTTTAATATTATCATTTTTTCTGGTTTTTTCTTGTGAAAAGAAGAAAGAGGGTAAAGTCAATAATAACGATGTAATTAAAAAAGAAAATTCAGAAATTTTCTACCCAAGAGATTTGATTGAACTTGAACTTAAAGATTCTTTAAACTGGGCTGCACAATTTAAAGAGCTTCAGAAAGCTTTTTTAGAGAATGATGAAACTAAAATTAAAACTTTTGTTAAGAATCCAATAATGTCAGAATATAATGGTATTTGGCATATGCTAGAGATAGATATAACAGAAAATAATAATGTTGAAGTTCCATTTACAGATAAGGATTTTGAAAAGTATCATCATTTGATTTTTAGACCAGTTTTTTTGGAATTATTTCAAAAAATAGATTTCAATGAGTTTTATATCAAAAGTAATTATGAAACAAAATTTATTCAAAAAGGAAAAGAAAGATATAAGATGATTTGTTCTCAAAAAGAAGACTTTTATATTTTAAACTTATATTCAGAAGCTGAATATGAGAAAGAAATTGGAAACATGGAATTTTCAGTTGTCTATATATTTAAAATAATCAATCAAAAATTGAAATTAATAGATATTCAAGTAGCAGGATAAAATTATCAAATCAAAAAATTAACATATTATCACATTAACATATGAACAAAACAATAGAATTAAGCCACGAAGTTGCAGGCAATAAAGTAAAAGCAACATTAGGAAAACATATTTTAGCAGATGGTTTTGATTTCGTGATGGATTACGAAAAATCTCACGGCTCTTGGATTCATGACCGTTTAACAGGAACAGAATTTCTAGATATGTTTTCTATGTTCGGTTCTGCTTCGGTGGGTTATAATCATCCATATATCGTAGGGAAATCTGCTTGGTTAGGGAAAATGGCAGTCTACAAACCTACCATGTCTGATGTGTATTTGCAGGAATATGCAGATTTTGTAGAAACTTTTAGCAGAGTTGCGATTCCAGAAGAATTGCCGTATTGTTTCTTTGTAGAAGGAGGTGCTCTAGCTGTAGAAAATGCTTTGAAAACAGCTTTCGACTGGAAAACTAGAAAAAATTGGATCAAAGGGAGCAAAACCGAAGGTTCTGTAGCGATTCACTTTAAGCAGGCTTTCCACGGAAGAAGTGGTTATACATTGAGTTTAACCAATACCAATGACCCTAGAAAATATCAATATTTTCCATTGTTTGATTGGCCAAGAATCATCAATCCGAAGTTACATTTCCCAATCACCGAAGAAAATTTACAGGAAACCATCAAGAATGAACAATTAGCTTTGGTACAGATTGAAGAAGCGATTTTGTCAAATCAAGATAAGGCAGCTTGTATCATCATAGAAACCATTCAGGCAGAAGGTGGAGATAATCATTTCCGTGATGAATTTTTAGTAGAATTAAGAAGAATCTGCGACGAAAACGAAATGTTGCTCATTTTTGATGAGGTGCAAACAGGAATCGGGATTACAGGTAAAATGTGGGCGTTCCAAAATTACAGTATAGTTCCAGACGTGATTTCTTTCGGAAAAAAAGCACAGGTTTGTGGTATTTTGGCAAGTAAAACCAAGCTAGACGAAGTAGAACACCATGTTTTTGCTGAAAGTTCTAGAATTAATTCTACTTTCGGAGGGAATTTCATTGATATGCTAAGATTCCAATTGGTTCTAGAAATCATCGAAAAAGAAAATCTTTTAGGAAATGTTCAGAAACAAGGCGAATTTTTATTAGAAGGTTTGCAAAAACTTCAAGCGAAGTTTCCGCATTTAATTTCTAATGCAAGAGGAAGAGGATTAATGTGTGCTTTTGATTTACCAGACGGAAAAGCAAGAGCTGATTTCCAAGAAAGACTTTTTGAAGAGCACGTAATTGTACTCATTTGTGGCGAAAAATCGATTAGATTCCGTCCGCACCTGAATGTGACTCAAGAAGACCTGCAATTTGCTTTGGATAAAATAGAAAAAATTGCATCAAACTACTAAAACTATTAACATTTACTATATTTCTCACAATCGTTCAATTTTTTTAATTGGGCGATTTTTTTTTGACTTCTTTTCATTTCAAAAAATATTCCTATTTTTAAAAAATCTAAAAATAGTTCATTATTATTGATATGAAGAAAGTATTGAGTCTCTTTTCTTGCGTTCTTTTCAGTTGGATGCAAGCACAATTAGGGTATTGGCAAAATGACACCTCTACCAAAGACCAGAGCATTTATGCAATTAAAAACATCACCTTGTATCAGGATTACAAAACAGTGATTACAGATGCTGTTTTAGTGATTCAGAATGGCAAAGTGGTAGAATCTGGTAAAGTGGCAATCCCTAAAAATGCCGTGGTAATTGATGGAAAAGGAAAGTTTGTCTATCCTTCATTTATTGATTTGTATACCAATATCGGGGTAGAAAAATCTGAAGCGAAACAAGCGGATTCCAAAAGTATTTATATTCCGAATACCGCTTCTGCAGCTGCGTACAATGATGCTGTAAAAGCCTACTCTAGAGCAGTAGATCAATTTACCAATCAAGGAAAAGATTACGAAGAGTACTTAAATCAAGGTTTCGGAACGGTGTTAAGTTTCAATCAAGATGGAATTGTAAGAGGTTCTGCGGTGCTATACAATTTAGGAAACGGAAAACCTGCTGAAAAAATCATCAAAGAAGATGCTGCACTTATGCTTTCTTTTGATAAAGGCAGTTCTAAACAGTCTTATCCAACTTCTTTGGCGGGTTCTATTGCCTTGTTGAGACAACTTTATTTAGATGCAGACTGGTATGAAAAAGGTGGAAATGCAGTAGAGAAAAATCTGAATTTAGAAGCTTTTAATAAATATAAAAAATTACCAACCATCATCGAAACGTCTGAAAAATGGGACGTTTTAAGAGCGGATAAAATTGGGGACGAAGCCCTGCAGCAATTCGTTTTTATGGGTTCTGGAAATGAATACCAGAGAGCCAAAGAAATGAAATCTACAGGCGGTTTCTTTTTGTTGCCTTTAGAATATCCTAAACCTTATCAGATTAATGATGCTTTAGATGTAGAAAATGCCAACGTTGCAGAATTAAAACATTGGGAATTGGCTCCTTACAATGCAATGTTTCTTCAAAAAGAAAATGTAGATTTTGCTTTCACCATGAATAAGTTGAAAGACAAGTCTTCATTCTTAGGGAAAATAAGAGAACTCTATAAAAATGGTTTGTCTAAAGAAGCGATTCTGAAATCACTTACCGAAAATCCTGCAAAAATTGTAAAATCTGAAGCAAATTTGGGGAATTTAAGAAAAGGAAGTTATGCCAATTTCTTATTATTTACAGAAGATTTATTCAGCAAAGATGCCGTTTTACAAGAAAACTGGGTGGCTGGTAAAAATTTCGTAGTAAATAAATTGTTAGACCAAGACATTAGAGGAGTGTATCAACTCACGATAAACAATCAGAACTATGATTTAAAAATTGCGGGTTCATTGCAGAAGCCAGAAGCTAAAGTAAGTCAGGAAAAGAAAGACGGAAAAGTAAAACTAAACGTAAGCGACTATAAAATGGCTCTGGAATTGGTTTTACCGAAAGATTCTGTTCAGAATTACAGAATTCTTTATCCGCTTGCAGATTATAAAAACACCAAAGGTTTTGCCCTGAACAAACAAGGAAACAAAGTTCCTTACAGCATTACTTTTGTGAAAAATAATGAAGCAGAAACCAAAAAAGAAGAAGAAACGCCAAAAGAAATTGGGAAAATTTGGTATCCGTTTGCAGCTTTTGGAAGCGAAAATGTACCGACTCAAAAAGATTATATCATTAGAAATGCTACGGTTTGGACCAATACCTCAAAAGGAATTGTAAAAAATTACGATGTTAAAATTTCTAAAGGAAAAATCGTAGAAGTAGGAACGCAATTAAACAAAGGAAACGCTGAAGAAATTGATGGAACCAATTTGCATTTAACCAACGGAATTATCGATGAACATACACATGTCGGACTTTCGAGAGGAGTAAATGAAGCTGGGAGCAACTCTTCTGCAGAGGTAAGAATGAGTGATGTCATCAATCCTGATGACGTGAATTTCTACAGACAAATTGTAGGCGGTGTTACCACGGCACAACAGTTACATGGTTCTGCGAATCCGATTGGTGGGCAGTCTTCAATTGTAAAATTTGCTTGGGGAGAAAATGCCGAAAATATGAAGTTCCCAAATGCGCCTCAGTTCATCAAATTTGCTTTGGGTGAAAACGTAAAACAATCAAATTGGGGCAATAATCCTAATCGTTTTCCTCAGTCGAGAGGTGGAGTAGAACAGGCGTTTGACTTTTGGTTCACCAGAGCTTTAGAATACGAAAAAGAAAAGCAAACCAATAAAAATTACCGAAAAGATTTAAGACTGGAAACGCATTTAGAAATTTTAAATTCTAAACGCTATATCACTTGTCACTCTTATGTGCAGAGCGAAATTAACATGTTTATGAAAATTGCAGAAAAATTTAATTTCAAAGTAAATACGTTCACACACATTTTAGAAGGGTACAAAGTGGCAGACAAGATGAAAATTCACGGAGCAAATGCTTCTACATTCTCAGATTGGTGGGGTTACAAAGAAGAAGTAAGAGAAGCGATTCCTTACAATGCAGCTATTTTATTGAAATCTGGGGTGAATACAGCCATCAATTCAGATGATGCAGAAATGGCGAGAAGGCTGAATCAGGAAGCAGGGAAATTAGTAAAATATGGTAACATTTCTCAAGAAGAAGCTTGGAAAACCGTAACGCTGAATCCTGCCAAAATGCTAAAATTAGACCATAAATTAGGAACAATTGAAGTAGGCAAAGATGCTGATTTGGTATTGTGGACGGACAATCCATTGAGTATTTATGCTACAGTAAATAAAACTTTTGTAGACGGAAAACTCATTTTTGATGCTCAAAAACAAGCCGAAAAAGATGAAATGGTAAAGAATGAGAAAAACAGAATTATTCAAAAAATGTTATTCTCAGACGATGCCAAAAAAGGAAATACCCAGTCAGTAAAAACAGAGCAAAAGAAATTGTACCACTGTGACACTTTAGAAGAAGATTTTCATCAACACTAAAAATTAAATTTCATGAAAAAAATATTTTTCACTTTATATATTTTGGCTTCGGCAATGCTGGTGGCACAAAGACCGAATCCGGCACCTGCACAAAAAAATCCGATTGCCATTACCAATGCCACGATTCATACCGCTACAGGTGCGGTTTTAAATAACGCTTCTCTTGTTTTTGAAAATGGGAAAATCACCCAGATTAATGGAAGCATTCCGAGCAATGCAGAAGTCATTAATGCCCAAAATAAACATGTTTATCCAGGTTTTATCTTGGTGAACAATACATTAGGCTTGGTGGAAATTTCGGCAACCAATGCCACAGTAGATTATATAGAAGCCAATGACATTTCGCCAGAAGTACGTTCGCTGATTTCTTTCAATACAGATTCTCACGTTATTCCTGTAATCAGAAGCAATGGCGTTTTATTGACTCAGCCCGTTCTGAAACATGGAACCTTGTCTTGTACCTCTTCCATCATGCAATTAGACGCTTGGAACTGGGAAGATGCAGTGGTGGCTACGGATAATGTTTTGCATCTTTCTTGGCCTGAAATTTATAGAATAGACGATGAAAAACGTAATAAAGAATTCCAGACCAGAAGAACCGAAAAAATTAAAGAGCTCACTTCACTGTTTCAGAGGGCGCAGCAATATGACAATCAGCAAGTGAAAGATTATAAACTGAATGCTATAAAACCAGTATTTGAAAACAGAAAACTATTTGTAGAAGTAGCAGGAGCGAATGAAACGCTGGAAGTCATCGCTTGGGCGAACAAATTAAACCTTAAAAATGTTGTGCTCATCGGAGAAAGCAATTTGGTAGGGGTTTTAGATGATATTAAAAAGAGCAATTTTCCACTCATTATCAAGAGGGTTCACAGTTTGCCGGTAAATAGTTCAGATTCTCCTAGATTACCTTACGAATTTGCAAAATTGGTTCAAGATAAAGGTATTCTCTATGGGTTAGATTACAGTGGAGATATGGAATATCAGAATTCTAGAAATCTTCCGTTTTTGGCTGGAACTACCGTTGCGTATGGGGTAGAAAAAGAAAATGCGTTGCAAAGCATCACCATTAACCTTGCTAAAATGCTGGGAATTGATAAAAACTACGGAAGTATAGAAGTAGGAAAAAGTGCTACACTCTTTATTTCAGAAGGCGATGCGTTGGACCAGTTGACCAATAATGTTACCGAAGCTTTCATTGATGGAAGAAAGATTAATCTGGACAATCAGCAGAAAGAACTTTACAAAACATATCAGGAGAAGTATCAGTTAAATCAGTAATTTTTATAAATTTGTGTTAAAATTAGAAATATGGGAGCAGAATTACCAAGAGTTTCGGTATTTGAAGCAGATGAAATGGTTCAGATACAAATTGTAAAAAAGAAATTAGAAGATGCAGGAATCGCTTGTTCGGTGAGTAATAAATACCTTAATAATTTATTGGCTACGCCTACCGCTACCGCTTTGAAATTAGAGGTGAATATCCAGGATGAGCAGAAAGCTTTTGAAATTATAGACCAATATTTGGCAGAAAAAGAAAACTAAGTTTTCTTTTTTTGATGGGGAATTAGCTCATTTGGCTAGAGCGTTAGACTGGCAGTCTAAAGGTGACGGGTTCGATCCCCGTATTCTCCACCCTCTATTATACAAACACTTGCAGATTTGTAAGTGTTTTTTTATTTTTAAATTAAATATTATACCCGAAAAGGTATAATTTCTGTAATTAAGTCTAATTTTATACCCGTAAAGGTATATTTTTATAAATTATTACTATATTTGTACCTTAAAGGGTATAAAATGGAAAGCATACTTTCACTTTTTGTTAAGGAAAAACGCAAACGATTAAAACTTACACAGCCAGAACTTGCCGAAAGAGCAGGGGTTGGGTTACGTTTTATTAGGGAGTTAGAACAAGGGAAACAGACCGTTCGCTTAGATAAAGTGAATCAGGTCTTGGCATTATTCGGAAGTGAAATGGGAGTAATTAAAAAATCTGAACAATGAGAAAGGCGCAAGTTTTTTATCAGGATCAATTGGCAGGAATTCTTACTGAAAATGAAGAGGGTTATTTTTTTATGTATGAAAGTCAATATCTTGAAAACTCAGATTCTAAACCTGTAAGTTTAACTTTGCCTTTACAAAAGGCTGCTTTTGAAAGTAAGATTTTATTTCCTTTTTTTGATGGTTTGATTCCTGAAGGGTGGTTATTGAATATTGCAATAGATAACTGGAAAATTAATCCAAGAGATCGTTTCGGTTTGCTGCTTTCTATGTGTAGAGATTGCATAGGTTGTATTTCTATAATTCCAAATGAAAACTAATGATGAAAAATTGTTTGTATTGTTATCAGCCTTTAGAAGGATATGAAATTGATTTTCACCAAGCGTGTTCCAAAAAAATGTTTGGAACAGACGTTCCACCTATTCTGGATTTTGACCTAAAAGAAACTGAAGAAATCGCCAAAAAATTGGTAATAAAAAGTATAGCGGTTACTGGAGTTCAGCCAAAACTTTCTTTGGAACTGGAAAAAAAAATAAAAGAAACCCCTCGTTTAACGATAGTAGGATTGCATGGGGATTATATTTTCAAGCCTCAATCTCAACAGTTTGCTGAATTGCCGGAAAATGAGGATTTAACAATGCATTTAGCGGAATTGGTAAAAATAAAAGTAGCAAAACATTCTCTTATTAGACTAAAATCTGGAGAGTTAGGCTATATTACTAAGAGATTTGATAGAAGTAAAGGAAAGAAAATAGCGGTGGAGGATTTTTGTCAGTTAAGCGAAAATCTTACAGAACACAAATACAGAGGTTCTGTAGAGAAAATCGGGAAATTAACATTTCAGTTTACCGCAAATAAAGGTTTTGAAGCACAGCGTTTGTTTGAATTGGTACTTTTTAGTTTTCTTATAGGCAATGCAGATATGCATTTGAAAAACTATTCACTTATTGAAAATGCTTTGGGAGAATATGAATTTTCTCCAGCTTATGATTTGTTGAGTACAGCACTTGTCATTCCTGATGACAATGAAGAATCTGCATTAACCATTAACGGAAAGAAAAATAGAATAGGCTTAAAGGATTTTAATACATTAGCTAATTCCTTAAATATTAATGAGAAGTCTTTGCAGGCTATTTACAGTCGTTTTAATAAAGTTTTACCAAAATGGAAAGATTTTATTAACCAAAGTTTCCTTTCTGATGGAATGAAAGTTCATTATATCCAATTAATCACCAATAAATTTGATACATTATTTCCAAAAATTTAGAAAAACGGAAATGAATTGGGATAGAAAGAATTTTAAAGTTCCGTCCTATAAAAGACAAGTATTTTTATCCAAGCATATTTTTGTAAATTTATTTCTTTTTTAAAATAAAAAAAATGCAATTTTGCAGCCCTTTTAGAATTCAACCATGAAACTTTGTATTGCAGAAAAACCAAGTGTAGCAAGAGATATTGCTAAAGTTTTGGGAGCTACCACTCCCAAAAATGGCTATATGGAAGGCAATGGTTACTGCGTAACGTGGACTTTCGGACATCTGTGCACCTTGAAAGAACCTCACGATTACGCGCCAGAATACAAAGCGTGGAATCTCTTCTTATTGCCTATAATTCCCAAAAATTTCGGAATTAAATTGATTAACAATACCGGTGTAGAAAGACAGTTCAAAGTCATTGAGTCTTTGGTCAAAGAATGTGATGAGGTCATCAATTGTGGGGATGCTGGACAAGAAGGGGAACTCATTCAGCGTTGGGTTTTACAGAAAGCCAAATGCGATAAACCCATAAAGAGATTGTGGATTTCTTCTTTGACCGAAGATGCCATAAAAGAAGGTTTTGAAAAGTTAAAATCTGCCGAAGATTATAAAAATCTGTACTTGGCAGGTAACGCCAGAGCAATAGGAGATTGGCTTTTGGGAATCAATGCCACCCGATTGTTCACCAAAAAATTTGGGGGCAATAAAGCTGTTTTGTCCATCGGGAGGGTACAAACGCCTACTTTGGCAATGCTTGTGAAACGTCAGAAAGAAATAGACGCTTTCGTGCAAAAAGACTATTGGGAACTCAAAACCAAATACAGAGAGGTGGTTTTCACAGCGGCGATTGACCGATTACAGTCTGCAGAAAGAGCAGAAAAAGGTTTGGAATATCTCAAACAGAATCTTTTTGAAATTATAGCTTTTGAAATTAAAGAAGGCAAAGAAAAAAATCCCAGATTGTTTGATTTAACGGGACTACAGGTAGAGGCCAATAAAAAATACGGATTTTCTGCGGAAAGCACCCTGAATTATATTCAGAGCCTCTACGAGAAAAAACACACCACCTATCCTAGAGTAGATACCACCTACCTTTCGGAGAACTTGTATCCAAAAATTTCGGGAATTCTCAGAAGCATGAATTTTTATTCAGACTTAACAGCTCCTCTTTTAGAAGCGCCGATTCCGATGTCAAAATCCGTTTTTGATGATGCCAAAGTCACAGACCACCATGCGATTATCCCAACTGAAATTCCGCCAACTTCCAATTTAAGCAGAGAAGAAAAATTAGTCTATGATTTGGTGGCAAAGCGTTTCATTGCAGTCTTTTATCCGGAGTGTAAAATTTCGAATACTTTGGTAGAAGGTCAGGTAGGAACCATTGATTTCAAAGCATCAGGAAAACAGATTTTGGAGCCTGGTTGGCGTGCAGTGTATGCCAAAGACCAGAAAGACACTTCCGAAAAAGACGAAAAAACGGAAGAACAGCTCATTCCCGAATTTATCGTGGGCGAAAAAGGAGAGCACGAACCTTTCGTTCATCAGGGAAGAACATCTCCGCCAAAACCATACACAGAAGCGACATTACTGAGAGCCATGGAAACCGCAGGAAGACATGTGGAAGACGAAGAACTGCGTGAACTCCTGAAAAATAACGGTATTGGTAGACCTTCTACCAGAGCAAACATCATAGAAACACTTTTTAAAAGAAAATACATCGAGAAAAAACGAAAAAATCTTTTCGCTACTCAGACGGGGATTGATTTAATTGACACCATAGAAGATGAATTGTTAAAAAGTGCCGAATTAACTGGGGAATGGGAGCAAAAACTCAGAAAAATTGAAAAAGGCGAATACGAAGCACAAAAATTCAAAGAGGAACTCATAGAAATGGTAACCCAGCTCACCAAAAAAGTCATAGACAGCAAAGGAAAAGTCATTTCTTGGCAGGAAGAAAAACCCACCAAATCCAAAGCCAAAAAGAAAAAAGACACCAATCCCGGTGATTGAGAATAGTTGAAGCCATTTTTTTAATGGCCTTTAATCACCTCATAACCTTATAACCTCATAACTTCATAACTTTAATTGGTGATTGAGCATTCTAAGATAAAAACAAGAGTTTAGTTAAAAAGTTTCACAAAATTTTGT
>CAZHCK010000075.1:0-12129 GCA_964530915.1 uncultured Cloacibacterium sp.
ATATTAATTTTCAAATTTATATATATAAAAAAAACACCAAGTAAAGTCCATAAAAGTGATGTAAATCCCTCTACGTTTTCACTATTTTTATTATAAACAAACCCAAAACCATTAGCTAAATTTTTCATATAAACAAAGTAAATATTTGCATCATCTATACCTTCTAAACCTTTGTCAATGTTTAGCCATGCAAAAAATGTGAATATGAATAATAATATTAAGGAAAGAACTAATGAATAATAATTTTTAATTTTAAGCATGATTTATTTTTTTTCACTATTCCATTCACTTTCTATACTACTTTTACCTGGATAATTTATTCCATATTCTTTATATAAGAAGTGGTCATTATCATTGATTTCAAATTTAATAACTTTATTGGGTTCATAATGTATAGCTCCTCTTTTAGGAGAAGAGATCGCAAAAGAAGCTGTATAAAATCCGTTGCTTAAAATCCCTTTGGGTAATTTACATAATAACTTAAAATTTCCATTATCATTTTTAATAAACCTTTCAGTATGATAATCTGCTGTCCAATAAACTAGTTCATCATTTATATCTTTTATATCAATAGTAACATAGGCATTAGGGATTGAATTTGCTGCATATATATCAATTTCAAAAGATAAGTTTTGATTTATTATAATATTATTTTGAGAAGCATTAACCAAAGAAACTTTATTAATTTGCATTTCTTTTTCTATTTGTTTTTCAAAAAACAATTCTGTTTCTCTTTCATTTGAAATAAAGTCACTCTCATAAAGTTTGAGCACCTCTTCAATGTTTCCATTACCATGCACTAAACCATTTTTTAATAGCATCCCTTTACTGCATAATTTTTTCACCGCTGCCATGTTATGGCTCACAAACAGTACGGTTCTGCCTTCTCCTGTGGAAACATCTCCCATTTTGCCGAGGCATTTTTTTTGAAATTCTGCATCACCTACTGCTAATACCTCATCTACAATCAGAATTTCTGACTCTAAATGCGCCGCTACTGCAAAAGCCAAACGCACATACATCCCAGAAGAATAGCGTTTTACTGGTGTATCTATATATCTTTCTACACCTGAGAAATCTACAATTTCATCAAATTTTCTGTCGATTTCGTGCTTTCTCATTCCCAGAATGGCTCCATTCAGGTAGATGTTTTCTCTGCCCGTCATTTCCGGGTTAAAACCAGTTCCTACTTCTAGCAGAGAAGCAATTCTTCCGTTTACTTTGAAGCTTCCTGTGGTGGGTTTGGTTACTTTGCTCAATAATTTCAGCAAGGTAGATTTACCTGCACCATTTCTCCCAATAATTCCTACTGCATCTCCCTGTTCAATTTCGAAATTAATATCTCGCAGCGACCATACATATTCGCTGTCTCCTTTTCTACTGCGGTCATTGGATTCGCCGATTTTAAGATACGGGTCTTCTTTACCTCTCAATTTCGCCCAAAATCTATTCAAGTCATGGGTGATGGTACCCGTTCCTACTTCTCCCAATCGATATTGCTTGGAGATGTTTTCGGCTTTTATGGCAAGAGATTGTTTCATTATGGGTAGTTGGTAATTGGTAGTTGGTAATTGGTAATTGGTAGTTATTTATTATTTTTTCTTTATTTTTTTCTAGCTTTTTAATTCTTTTACTTCATCATCAAATGATCATATTTTCAAATTATCAAATCATCACATCTTCAAATTATCACATCATCAAATTATCACATCATCTTTTTACACGGTGTCCATGAATGATTTTTCTACTTTATTAAAGACGAGCACACCAGTAAAAAATAGAAATACAATCACGAGTGTGGAGATGAGCAAGTCTGTTATGGTGAAAGTTCCTGTCCCTAAATAGGCATATCTGAAACACTCAAAAATGCTGGATAAAGGATTGATCTTTGCTAATATTTGGAATTTTTCTGGCAAAGCAGAACTTGGGTAAACTACGGGTGTAATGTACATGAATAACTGTATGCCAAATGCCAATAAAAAGGTAAGGTCCTTATACTTAGTGGTGAGGGAAGAGAAAATCATTCCTACGCCTAAAGCAAAAAGTGCCATCAATAGAATTAACACAGGGGTAAACAATATCCAAAGATTGGGTTGTATGCTTTGTGCTACAAAAGTGTAATATAAAACGACCAAAATAAAAAGGGCAAACTGCACTGCAAATTTCAATAAACTAGAAGCAACTATAGACAGCGGCATAATTAATCTGGGAAAATAGACTTTTCCAAAAATAGAAGCATTGGCGGTGAAAACGGATGAGGTTTTGGTGAGGCTTTCTGAAAAATAATTCCAGATGGTGATGCCCGCCAAATAAAAAGCCAACTGCGGAATCCCGTCTGTAGAGAGTTTGGCAATATTTCCAAAAAGGATAACAAAAATAAGTGTGGTGAGCAGTGGCTGCACGATGAACCATAACGGCCCAAGAATGGTTTGCTTATAAAAAGTGATGAAATCTCTTTTTACGAGCATGAACAGCAAATCTCTGTAATGCCATATTTCCCTGAAATTAATTGCAAAAAGAGAGGACTCTGCTTTTATTTCTTCAGTCCACATTTGTTTGGATTCCTTCATCTTTTAGAAAATTACTTTAAGAAAATATCTTTTTGTACCAAGGTTTCTTATCTTTATCTGCGGTATAAGAATATCCGTAACCGTATTTATATCCGTAGCCATATTTATTGCTGTAGGTAAGGTTAAGGTAGCTTACATCATTCAACACAATGGCCATTTTTCCTTTGGCATGGTCACGGTAGATTTGGTTAGCAAACTCCAGCATTTCTTTGTCGGTATACTCAGATCTTACCAAGAACAACATTACATCTGCATAATTGATTAAGTTGTAGGTATCTCCTACCATCAATAACGGCGCAGAATCTATGACGATGTAATCATAATTTTGTTTGCCATATTGCAAGAGTTCTTCAAACTTTTCGCTTTCTAATAATTCATTAGGATTCGGAGCGATGGCTCCAGAATGGATGAGTTTTAAATTCTTGCTGATGCTGGTATCTTGTACAAAATCTTGTGGTTTTGCATTGTAATCACTCAAAAATTCTGATAGCCCTGGTCCATGCAATTTCATAAATCTCTTGAGCTGAGGATTTCTGATGTCTGCCCCAATCATCAATACTTTTTTGGTTAAAGCCAAGGTAAGGGCAGTATTCACCGAAATGGTGGTTTTACCTTCCCCTTTGATGGATGAGGAAATGAGAATGACTGGGCATTTCTCATTTTTATTGAAGAAATACTTGATATTAGAATTCAGTATTCTAAAGGATTCTGCAAAGGAGGAAAGGTCATTTACTCCTACTGTATCACTATCTCCTTTTTCTATACTTGGGATTTCTGCCACCACTGGTATTTCTTTGGCAATTTCCATCACATCATATTTAGAATGCACATAGGTGTCTAAAGAGTTTTTGATGAAGAAAAATATCAGCGGAAGGAAAAACCCTAAACCGTAGGCATACATCATAATTTTGCCCACATTCGGTGTGACTACACCCGTAGTAAATGCAGGATTGAGTACTTTTACCTTAGGAGTGGTTACGGCAAGTGCCATAGAAATTTCTTCATTTTTTTGAAGGAGGTATAAGTAAAGTGACTCTTTAATTTTTTGTTGGCGGTCTATATTTTTAAAGAAATTTTCCTGTTCTGGGAACATGTTCATTTCCCGTTTATACTGAGCAATTTTCGATTGCTGATAATTTAAATTATTAGCTAAGACGTCTCTCGATTTGTATAAATTTTCTCTGATGAGTTTTTTAAGGTCTGCAATTTCTTTATTGAACTGAATGATGACAGGGTTTGCAGGAGTGGCTTGTCTCAGTGTTTTATTTCTTAGAATGATTAAATCATTGTATTGGCTGATGAGGCTTTCTGCAGAAGTAGGCACTCCTATATTGGTAGGTAGCAACTGCTCTGAAGAAGTGTTTGCCAATGCCAAAACAGAGTTTACCATCTCTAACTGAGAGGTAAGTTCTAGTGTTTTTTGGGTCCCCAAATCTAAACCGCTGATGTTCGATTGCGCCTGCGTTTCGATGTCGAAAATATTATTTTCTTTTTTGAAACTTGTTTTTTGACCTTCAATATTCGAGAGTTCTCTGGTGATGATTCTCAGACGGTCATTGATGAATTTTTCAGAATTTCTCGCTTCTAATTTTTTATCATTGTCTGCATCTTTGTTGTACTGAACGATTAATTCATCGATAATATCTTCTGATTTTTCTGGAGTGGTTCCTCTGTAAATAAGGTCTAAGATGTTGGTATCTTGGCTGGAGTAATTGACAATGATTCCGCCTTCAATTCCTGCCGCTACGTTTTTATAATTTTTAAAATATAAATCTACAGGATAATTGAAATTGATGTTTGGATTTTTAGAAATGGTGACAATCCCAAATCCCAAATCATAAGGCTGGTCATAGTAATAACTTCTAGGATTATTCCCATTAAAATCTGTTAAAATGTATGATTTATAATTCTGTGATTTTATTTTGTAACTGGCGCCTCCAAATTTTTTTTCGTCTTTCAGTCTTATAATTTTACCATAGAAAGGCGCTTCGGAGCCGTATAAAGCATCGTCTTTCAGTTTCCCTTTGTTAACAAATTCTACATCCAGATTCAGTTCTTTCACTACGTTATTGAGCAATGGTTTTGCTTTGAAGAGCACAATTTCGTCTGTAATAGAATTTTTAGAAACTCCTCCAGAACCTAAGCTCTGTAAATCATTAAGCCCAATTACGCCTGTGTTTTTCTTCAAAGAAGTATTAAAATAAACGGTAGCTTGAGAATTATAAACCGGAATGGTGTATCTCAAATAAATCTTGGCACAAGCATAAAAAAAAGCGATAGAAAGTACAAACCAATACCAGACTCTTAGATATTTAAAAATTTCTTTTTTAAATTCTATTTTTCTAACTTTCTGAGGTATCGACTGTATGGGTTGTAATTGTTCCATTTATTTTATCTAAAAAATAAGGTGTAAATTGTGAGTAAGAAGCCAAAACTTGCCATTCCTTTTACCCAATATGCATTTTTATTGGCTGCAATCTGTGCATTTTTATCTGGAACTGCATAGAGAATATCGTTATTCTGCAAATAGTAGTATGGAGAAGTGGTAATAGCATAATCGGTAACGTCTAAGACATAGGTTTCGTCTACTCCATTTACATTTCTGATGAGCCTGATGTTTTTAAGGTCTGCATCTTCAGACGTTCCTCCTCCTAATGCAATGGCCTGTAAAATATTGAGTTTCTCATTATCGTGTATTCTCATCCCCGCACCACCAAATTTTCCTAAGAAAATAATTTTGAGGTTCATGGGTTTAATAATGACAATAGGCTCTACTAAGTATTTTTTTAGGCGTTCTTCTAAGTCTACTTTTAACTCGTCTATGGTTTTACCTGTCACGGGAATATTTCCTAAAACAGGCATGGTAATTTCGCCTTGTTTGTTTACAATATAAGATTGTACCGCAGAAGCATCGGAAGCTTCTTTCACATTCGTATTTGAGATGGTATTGATGTTAAAAGGTTTGATGGCTAGCTCATCATATCCCGTGATTTGGATATTGAGTTCGTCTCCTACCTGTATAAGACTGCCGTTATATTGCGCTTGTTTTATTTCTTGGTTATAATCTACTTTATCCATGTAAATCATATTCTTTTTAGGACCGCAAGAAATTACAGCCAAAGAAATGAGCAGTATAAAAAATCTTAGTATCTTCTTCACGTGGGCAATTTATAAAACAAAAATAATATAATTTTATGATAAACAACCATTTTAGGCGCTTTAACTTTATGCAAAAAGCACAGTATGGTGAATACTGTGCCTTGTTGCTCTATATTGTTTCGATTAGTTAAAAGAATAACTAAATCCTACTCCTAATAATCTGTTCCAAGTAGGCCTGAAATCATAATTAGGGTATACTTCGGATAAACCTTGGTCAAATCTGAGGTACACTTCTAAATTGTCGCTCACTACGTATCCTAATGCTGCCGAAGCTGCAAAACTCCATTTATTGGTTACATCATCGCCTAATTGCCCTGATTCATACTCAATATTCGGTCCTTTGAAATTTACCGAAACGGCATAAGCTGCTCTAGGCCCAATCATGAAATAAAAATTCTCAAAATATCCTCTGTACAAGTGAAATTTCCCATACAATGCAAAAGCAACAAAATCATTTCTGTAATATTGTCTGCCTTGCTCCAGAATGGTTTTTTCGCCTTCCATGCTGAATTCTACTACAGGATAAATGTAATAACGAAGCGGTGCATAGATACTTCTCTGGAAAGTTTCTAGAGGAATTTCCATAAACAAGCCTACACTTGGCGCAATTCTACCTCTAGAGAAGTCATGAATTCCCTCGATAGAAGAAGAATGCACGTTTGCAGTCGCTCCCCATCTTAGTTCTTGAGCAAAAGAAAATCCTGAAAGCAAAATAGCAAAAACAAAGAATATTTTTTTCATAAATGATGAAATTTATAACAAATTAACAGTTTTCATTTCAGTTAAGCAACATTATCCGTTAAATAATGCTCTTCCTTCCATTAACTGATGTACTTTTTGTTTTACTTGCTCTAGGGTATTGTCATCTTTGATATTGGTTACCACTTCATTGATTAAATCTGCTATGGTCTCCATGTCTTTTTCTACTAAACCTCTCGTGGTAATGGCAGCGGTTCCTAATCTGATTCCCGAAGTGATGAAAGGTGACTTATCATCATAAGGAACCATGTTTTTGTTACACGTAATGTCTGCTTTTACTAAAGCTTTTTCGGTTTCTTTACCGTTTACGCCTTTGTTTCTAAGGTCTACCAACATGAGGTGGTTATCTGTACCTCCACTTACAATGTCAAAACCTCTGTCTATCATTGCTTGAGACAATGCTCTGGCATTTGCTACGACTTGTTTGGTGTAGGTTTCAAATTTTTGGTCGATGGCTTCTGCATAAGCTACAGCTTTTGCAGCAATTACGTGTTCTAGCGGTCCGCCTTGTGTTCCTGGGAATACTGCTCCATCTAATACAGCACTCATCATTTTGGTTTCGCCTTTTGGCGTTTTGTGACCATAAGTATTTTCGAAATCTTTGCCCATCATGATCATTCCACCTCTTGGTCCACGAAGCGTTTTATGCGTAGTAGTAGTTACCACGTGGCAATGTTCGAATGGTGAATTTAATAATCCTTTGGCAACTAAACCTGCAGGGTGTGCAATATCTGCCCACAATGTAGCGCCTACCTCATCTGCAATTTCTCTGAATTTGGCATAATCTAAATCTCTAGAATAAGCAGAGAAACCTGCAATCAGCATTTTTGGTTTTTCGCGAAGTGCTACTTCACGCATTTGGTTATAATCAATCAACCCTGTTTCTTTTTCTACTCCGTAAAATACAGGACGGAAATTAATTCCCGAAAAATTTACATGAGAACCGTGTGTCAAATGACCTCCCATTGATAAATCCATTCCCATTACGGTATCTCCTGGTTTTAATACCGAAAGATAAATGGCAGCATTGGCTTGTGAACCAGAATGCGGCTGTACATTGGCGTATTCTACGCCGAAAAGTTGTTTTGCTCTTTCAATGGCTAGTGTTTCTACTTCGTCTACCACTTCACAACCTCCGTAGTATCTCTTTCCTGGGTAACCTTCTGCATATTTATTCGTTAAGACGCTTCCCATGGCTTTCATCACGTTATCAGAAACAAAATTTTCTGATGCAATCAGCTCTATGCCATGCGTTTGTCTCTGTCTTTCTTTTTCAATCAATTCAAAAATGATATCGTTGCTCATATTAGATTTTTTATTTTGCTCAAAAATAAGAAATTATGCAGATATTTGCAGATAACTTTACATTAATAATTATGGGAAAGAAAAAATATAAAAAACAGTTGCTTAAATCTCTGAAATCTTTAGGGAAATCTGAACATCTTTTGTTGGAAAGCATGACCAATTTGATGCTTCTAGGAGAACTGAAGAAAAACAATATTGAGTTTAAAGATGGAGATACCTTTACTTTTAAAGACAACATCTTTGATTACAGCGAAGACAAAAACATCAGAAAAATGGCAAAACTTCGTCACAAAATGATGAAAACCATGAATAAACTGGTGGAGAAAAATAATTTCAAGGATAAAGAAATTAAGTTTCTTGCGTAAAAATAAAAAAGCAATCTTTAATGGAGATTGCTTTTTTGTTTTTTATTAAAGAATTTAAAAATTAAAATAAGCAACAGAACAGAAATCATCAAATCAAAAATCATGATAAATTGATATTCTTCAATTATTTCTATTCCTAGTCCATGATAAATTGAATAAGGAAAATAATTAAAAATACTTGGAGGTACAAATAAAAGCCTGCAAATAATAATCACTATAACGAAACTTAATAAAAAAGTAAATATTTTCGCTTTCATTCTTTTTAAAATAAAGTTTTCTGCTCTGCCATTATAGGAACGTGAATGTTTGTCCCGAATGCTGCATTAATTTTCTCAATGAAATAAGCTGACAACAACGGTGAAGCCAATTCTACATTTTGATGAACGAAAAAATACAGGTTTTTCAAACCTTCTTCTTTCCATAATTTAATGCGTTCTAGCCAATCATCTAATCTCGCATAATCACTGTCTGCATTGGCACCTACATATCTTACAAAAGCTGTGTCTGAAGTGAGTCTCATGTGCAACATGTCTCTTCTACCTGCTGTATCTACGATGATATTCGCAATGTTATTCTCTTCTAGCAATTGGACGAATTTTTCAAAATTTTCTTCTTCAAACCATTCTGCACTGCGTACTTCTATCGCTAACGGAACTTCTTTTGGCCAGTCTTTTACAAATTTTTCTACCCTATCAAAATCCTTTGGTTTGAAATTATCATGTAACTGCAAGAACACCATTCCCAACTGGTCCCCGAAATTCAAAACGGAAGTAGCGTAATCGGTTACTACATCAGTCACATTAATTAATCTTCTGAAATGTGAAACAGTATTGGTGATTTTTGGAAAAAACTTAAAATTAGGCGGTGTTTTTTCTTTCCATGTGAGCACTTGTTCTGAACTCGGCAAAGAATAAAATGTAGCATTCAGTTCAATAGAATTGAATTGGGTAGCGTAGTATTTCAACTCATCTTTGGTTCCTTTTGGGTAAAACCCTTTCAGGTCGGTTTTGTTCCATTTGGCACAACCGATGTAGATGTTAAAATCGTTTCCTTTTGATTTTCCTAAAATTTCTTGGGTTTTAGGATGGTCTTTTGGAAGGGTAAAATCTATTTGTGATGGGTCTGCAACTTGTCCGAATTTCATTTTTTTAGTTTTTAGGGATTAGGAAAAAGGGATTGGTTTCAAAGGTAAAAATTTCTTATAGATTTTAAAAAGTAAAAAAGGGAATTTATACTTCCCACAGATTACACAGATTTTTTATGATAAAATTAAGCAGAGTATTTGTCATTCCGTAGAAATCTAAAATAATTTTATGATTTTGATAAACTTAAAAGTCTCTCGCTGATTGCACAGATTGCACAGATTTCTTATCAAAAAGATTTAACATTACGTTTGTCATTACGTAGGGATCTAAAATAATTTTATGATTTAGATAAACGTATAAGTTTCTCGCTGATTTCGCAGATTACACAGATTTTTTATCAAAAAGATTAAGCTGAGTTTATGCTTCGTCTAATCTTCGATTTTTGAAAGAATCTAAACCTCTTTCATAATTTTTAAACTTATTTTAAGTTTTGGCTAAAGCCAAATGCGTTGTTAATTAAAAAGTCGGGCTAAAGCCCGACTCTATTGAATAATGAACCGCAGAAGAAACTTCTGCGGTTTATTTTATTTTTCAATTCTATTACGCTTCACAAGAGCTACATGTTACAAAATTCACCATGAGTTCTTTAGAAACAGATTGTGAACGCTGGTAGTATAAAGTTTTTACCCCTAGTTTCCATGCTTCAATCATTAGATTGTTGACATCTTTAATCGCCAATGAAGCTGGGATATTCAGGTTCAATGATTGCGCTTGGTCAATGTACTGTTGGCGTTGTCCCGCCTGTGTAATGATTTCCATTGGAGAAATTTCCTTGAAGGTTTTGAACACGTCTTTCTCCGTTTGTGTCAATTGTGTCATGTGCTGTACAGAACCGTGATTCAGCATGATTTCTCTCCAAACATCTTCATTGTCTAAGCCTTTTTCTTCGAGAAGTTTTGCTAAATATTTGTTCTTTCTCATAAAATTTCCTTTTGCCAAACCTGCTTTGTAGTAATTCGATGCAAAAGGTTCAATTCCTGGTGAAGTTTGCCCTAAAATTGCTGATGAAGAAGTAGTAGGTGCAATAGCCATCGTAGTAGTATTGCGCATTCCGTATCCTTTCAGCATTTCTGGTTCGCCATAAATATTGGCTAATTCTTTTGAAGCCTGAATGGATTGCTCTTGAATTTGTTTGAACGCTTTGGCGTTGAACATTTTCGCTTCCATACTTTCAAAAGGAATCATGTTTTTTTGCAAGTAAGAGTGGTATCCTAAAACTCCTAATCCTAATGCTCTATGTCTCAAAGCAAATTTACGCGCAGAAGACAGATAATAGTTCCCTTCGGTTTTTTCTATAAATTCTGACAATACTGCATCTAAGAAATAGATGGCTAATTTTACCGCATTGGTATCTTTCCATTCATCATACAATTCTAAATTCATGGAAGAAAGACAGCAAATGAAACTTTCGTCTGCTGTAGAAGGCAACATGATTTCTGAACACAAGTTACTTGCATTGATTACCGCTCCAGAATCTTTGTATACCTGAGGTTTATTACGGTTGACATTATCGGTAAAGAAAATATATGGAAGTCCTTTTTTCTGACGAGACTCCAATACTTTTGCCCAAACTTTACGTTTCTCCATATCTCCGTCTATCATGTCTTGCATCCAATAATCTGGAACACAAACTCCCATAAATAGGTTCTGAATGGGGCTACCAATTTCTTTGATGTTTAAGAATTCTTCAATATCTCCATGGTCTATATCTAAATATGCTGCAAAAGCTCCTCTTCTTACGCCTCCTTGAGAAACCACATCCATCGCGGTATCAAACAATTTCATGAAAGAAACAGCTCCAGAAGATTTACCATTATCGGTAACGGCAGTTCCTCTGTGACGCAATTCACCAAAATAACCAGAAGTTCCTCCTCCGATTTTGGTCTGCATAATCACCTCTCCTAATTTATGGGTAATGCCTTCGATATGGTCTGGAACGTGAACATTAAAACAAGAAATAGGCAAACCTCTTTGAGTTCCCATATTTGCCCAAACTGGAGACGAAAAAGAAATCCAACCTTTGGTAATCATTTCCTTAAACGCAGGAATGAGTTCTGGTTTGTACAAGCGTTTTGCTGCCGCTGTAGTAATTCTGTCAATAGCTCCTTCTACGGTTTCTCCTTTTAGAAGATACCCTCTGTTCAGCATCTGTTCCGACTCTTCATTAAGCCACCAAATATCTGTATTCTGTTCTTCCATATTTTTTTTAAACTTTTCTTGTTTCTTTTTATATTTTTTGATGCTACCACTAGGTCATTCCTCTGGATTCTACCAATGGGGCGTTCCTCTGGAACTCTCTATAACCCAACATCAATTTATCTACCAACTTACCGTTCCTCTGGAACTTTTCTAATTCCAATAAAATTTTCTACAGCGATCTAATTCGCCAACTTTCACTTTGTTGATGTGTGTGAAAATTACATTGCTATCTGCTTCTTCAAATTGTAATGCTTTTTTAATACAATAATCTATTTTGTATGCCACAGCGATGCATACTCTTTGGTTTTTAACTATGCCCATACCCATATAAAGGTATTCTCCGAGGCGAAATTCTACGGATCTTGTGAATTGAACTTCATCAATAATTTCTGGAGTCATAATAGTGTTTTGTTTCGAAATTCGTGTTACGAGTTACTTATTCCTTTTATAAGATTGTCATTGCGAGGTACGAAGCAATCTCTTGATTTTTCTAAAAATTTAATTTTTAAGTTTTGGCTAAAGCCAAATTGATTTTATAATTTTTAAAAACGGGCTAAAGCCCGTTCCTATTGATTACTCCTTCTTATTTTGAATGAAACAGAATAAAAAGCTACTACTATTTTATTA
>CAZHCK010000076.1:0-11947 GCA_964530915.1 uncultured Cloacibacterium sp.
AATAGAAAATTTTGAAACCCCTATCAAAAATTATAAAACAGAAATGAAAATTTTAGATGATAATCAAATTTTTCTTCAAGCCATAACATACAAAAAAATTGATAATACAGATTTTCCAATTATAACTCAATCTTATTCAGACTCTTATTATAGGTTTTATATCATTCCCTTTTTTCCAACTACTATCATTGAATTTGGAAACCTAGAAGGAAATATCACCTATTTAAAAATTAAAGGAAAAGAATATGGAAAAAAATACTTCCTAACAAAAAAGTCGCTAACTAATTTAGAATTTTAAAACAACTACTCGTAACAATTCCGTAATTTCGCAACTAATTCTTTAGAATTTAAACTATAATGCTACAAGCAAATCACGTTACCAAAACATATAGTGCTGGAAAAAAAATTGCATTGCAAGATTTCAGCATTCACGTTCCAAAAGCTACTGTTTATGGACTTCTCGGTCCAAATGGAGCAGGAAAAACCACTTTCATCAGAATTATCAACCAAATTACACAAGCAGATTCTGGCGAAGTTTTCATCAATGGAGAAAAACTAAATCCTCATCATATTAAAGACATCGGTTACATGCCTGAAGAAAGAGGATTATACAAAAACATGACTGTTGGCGACCAAATTCTCTATTTTGGAGCGCTCAAAGGAATGAAAAAGCAAGATGCTCTATCTCAAGCGAAATATTGGTTTGACCGTTTAGAAATTGATCATTGGTGGAACAAAAAACTATCTGAACTTTCTAAAGGAATGGCACAGAAAATTCAGTTTGTGGTGACGGTTTTACATCAACCCAAACTATTGATTCTTGATGAGCCATTTTCTGGATTTGACCCTGTAAATGCAAATTTAGTAAAAGACCAAATTCTTCAATTAAAAGAGCAAGGAACCACCATCATTCTTTCTACTCACCGAATGGAAAGTGTAGAAGAACTTTGCGATAGTGTGGCTCTCATCAATAAATCTAGAAAAATTCTTGACGGAAAAGTCTTTGAAGTAAGAGAAAAATTCAAGCAAAATTTATTCAACGTAGTCTTGTCTGATGTGAATTCTGAAAATTTAGAAACGCTGAAAAATCAGTATAAACTTGTCAATATTCATGACCAACATGGTTTAATTTCTTTTGACTTAAATTACAATGAAGACCAAAATCTTCTGCTCAATGATTTAATGAAAGCTGGAAAAATCAGAAGTTTTGACGAAAAAATTCCGAGCATGAATGAAGTATTTATTACCGCTGTCAGCGCTCCGCAATCAGCAATCAGCAGTTTATAATTATTAATATTTTAAAAAAAACATAAGGCAGAAAGCAGATTGCAGAAAGCCAAAAGCAATAAAATGAAAAACATCTTCATCATAACCAAAAGAGAATTTTTAACACAAGTTAAAAAGAAATCTTTTATCATTCTCACGCTTTTAGCCCCAATTCTATTGATAGGATTCGGTGCTTTAATTGCTTTTATGCTCAAAGCGAATGAAACCGAATATACTTTTAATGTCATCGATAAAAGTGGCGTGTTTCAACAAAACATGAAAACGCCAAAAGATGTGAAGTTTATTTATTTGCCAGAATCTACAGAACAAGCATTGACCACTACGCTTCCAGAAATGGTAGACAATGTAGATGGACTGCTTATTATTCCCAAATTGCAAGACCAAAATTTTGAAAATTTACAAAAACAAACCCAACTTTTGGTCAATAAAAATATCGGTTTTGATGTGAAGCAAAACATCGCTTTTTCGATGTCTGAAGTGATCAAGAAAGAAAAAATCAAAAATCTGGGACTTACAGAAGCTCAAATCGAAAATATTGATAAAAACTTCGAAATCAACACCAAAAATGTAGTGGACAATAACAAACAAGACAGCACACTTGCTTTTGGTGTAAAATCTGGTTTGAGTATGGGTTTGATGTACGTGACTTTTATGTTCATTATTATTTATGGAGTTCGTGTAATGCGCAGTGTTTTAGAGGAAAAAAACAACAGAGTGGTAGAAATCATCATCTCTTCTGTAAAACCTTTTGAACTGATGATGGGCAAAATTCTAGGGGTTACATTGGTCGCTTTAACCCAATTTGCCATTTGGATTACCATGACCATTTTGGGTGCTATTTTCTTTAACCAAGGTTTTTCAAAAATTTCCGGAAATCTTCCTCAGCAAGAAGAAATTCCGTTGGATAAATTAGATATTCAAGGCGTTTTCACCGAAATTTCGCACTCTCTTTTGGACATGAATTTCGGAATTATCATTTTTGTCTTCATCGTTTTCTTTTTGTTGGGCTACATTTTTTACAGCTCTATGTATGCAGCGATTGGTTCTGCCGTAGACAATGAAACCGAAACCCAACAATTTACCATGATTGGTATTTTACCACTCATGCTGGGAATGTACGGAAGTTTTGGGCTAATCAATAATCCAGAAGGACCGATGGCGTTTTGGTTATCTATTATTCCGCTTACTTCACCAGTGGCGATGATTGCGAGAATTCCATTTGGCGTTCCTGTTTGGCAAATTGCACTTTCTATTTTCTTATTGGTCATTTCTACGCTAGGAATGGTGTATTTGGCTGCCAAAATTTATAGAGTAGGAATTTTAATGTACGGCAACAAAGCGACTTTTAAAGAACTTTGGAAATGGATTAGAACAAGTTAAACTCAGTGATGAGTTATGAGTTATAAATTATAAAATCGTTGCAGTAATGTGGCGATTTTTTTGTTAAATTAGTGAAAAATTAATAATACTGAAAATAAATTACACTAAAGCTTTTTACAAATCTATTTAAAAAAAAGAAATAATGAGAACATATTTATTTATTTGGAATCCAAAAAATTTTGAATGGGAAACTCTTGAAGAAGACATAAATGAAGTTAATTTAAGAGAGAAAAGTTCTCAAAGATGGAGTTGTGGAAATACAAAATCGATTAAACCTGGTGATAGAATTTTTTTATTCAAACTTGGCACTCAACCTAAAGGAATCATTGGATCGGGTTATGCAACAACTGAACCTTTTATAGAAGAGCATTGGAACGACAATGAAAAAAGTGCGTTGTATATTGATATTGATTTTGAAATTCTGCTCAACCCAAATAAAGAAAAAATTTTAAGCCTTGAAGCTTTATTAAATTCGAATAATTTATCAGCACAAAATTGGACACCTCAGTCTTCTGGAATATCTGTTAGACCGGAAATCGTTGATGAACTTGAAGCATTGTGGTTTAATTTTCTAGCAGCTAAAAATAACAATCATTTTATCCTATCAGAAAATGAAATTCAAAGAACATACACAGAAGGAACTCCAAACCAAATTATTATGACTAAATATGAAAGAAATCCTTATGCAAGAAAAGTTTGTATTTCTCATCATGGTCTTTCCTGTATTGTCTGTGGTTTTAATTTTGAAAAAACTTATGGACAAATTGGAAAAGATTATATTCATGTTCATCATCTCAATCAAATATCAAATATTGGCGAAAAATATGAAATAAATCCAATAGAAGACTTAGTCCCAGTTTGTCCAAATTGCCATTCAATTATTCATAAGAGAAAACTTCCATTAACAATTGAAGAAATCAAAGAAATTATAAAAAATAAAATTTAATTTAATAATATGCAAACCCTCACCACCATTTTAGTCGCATTAGTAGCCCTAGAACATCTTTACATTTTATATATGGAGCTGTTTGCTTGGGAAACTTTGGGCAAGAAAACTTTCAAAGGTTCTTTGCCAAATGAACTCTTTAAACCCACCAAAAAATTAGCCGCCAATCAAGGTTTGTATAATGGTTTTTTGGCAGCAGGTTTAATTTGGAGCTTTTTTATAGATAATCCAGAATGGCAAAAGAATATTCAACTGTTCTTTTTGGGTTGTGTAATTGTAGCGGGAATTTATGGTGCGCTTTCTGCTTCTAGAAAAATATTTTTTGTACAAGCATTACCAGCGATTTTGGCTTTGGTTTTTGTATTTTTAAGATAAAACAAAAAACCTCAAGGAATGTTTCTTGAGGTTTTTTAATATTTTAAATTTTTAATTTTAATCAAAAATATAGGTAATTCCAGCGCTTAAAACGTGTTGTCTTTTCGTAGAATTGGTAGCGCCATCTTGTGGTTCTTTTCCCATTAAATCTGGTAAATTATTGCTTACTCCAAAATCAAATCTTCCTACAATTTCTAATTTTCTTTTGTAACTAAATCCTAAACCTGCAGAAATGGCTAAATCAAAAGCCGCAGCTTTTCCAAATTCTTCTACATTATAGATACTTCTGGAAGGATTTTCAACTTTTTGACTTAATAAAAAACCGAATCTAGGTCCTAATTGGCCAAAAAATTCTGATTCTGCTTCAGAAAAATAAGCTTTAAAATAAACAGGAACACTCAGATAATTATTCGCGTAAACGGTTTCTCCATCCCCTTTTTCACCAGCGCTTAAATATTCTACTTGTGGCTGCAAATAAAACATGTCATCACTGCC
This sequence comes from uncultured Cloacibacterium sp., assembly GCA_964530915.1. Classification (GTDB taxonomy): domain Bacteria; phylum Bacteroidota; class Bacteroidia; order Flavobacteriales; family Weeksellaceae; genus Cloacibacterium. The sequence goes on from CAZHCK010000076.1 coordinate 4,484, forward strand.
AATAGGAATTAATGCTAATGCTCCTCCGTAAAAAGAAATTCTAGCAGAAGAAGGATTATGTGCATTTTGAATTCTTGAATAGGTAGGTCCTGCGATAAGACCAAATCTGGTAGAGGAAAAATCTACTTGCGAAAAAATAGGGATAAAAATGAAGCCCGCAGAAATGATTAAGAATTTCTGAAGCCAAGTGTTAACATTAGTTTTCATTGTGTTTTATTTAAATAAAAACTTCATAATAATCTTTATTATGAAGTTTAAAATATTTGTAATATCAAAGATAATGATTTATCCTAATACTTTAGCAATAGTTTTACCAATATCAGCTGGAGAAGCTACTACGTTGATTCCGCATTCTTCCATGATTTGCATTTTTGCTTGAGCTGTATCTTCAGCACCACCTACGATTGCACCAGCGTGTCCCATAGTTCTACCTTTAGGAGCAGTTTGACCAGCGATGAAACCTACTACTGGTTTTTTAGAACCTGAATCTCTGTACCATCTTGCTGCTTCAGCTTCTAAAGAACCACCAATTTCACCAATCATCACTACTGCATCAGTTTCTGGGTCGTTGATGAATAATTCTAAAGCTTCTTTAGTAGTTGTTCCGATGATTGGGTCACCACCAATACCGATTGCTGTAGAAACACCGAAACCAGCTCTTACTACTTGGTCAGCAGCTTCGTAAGTTAAAGTACCAGATTTAGAAACAATACCTACTCTACCTTTTTTGAAAACGAAACCTGGCATAATACCGATTTTAGCTTCGTCTGAAGTGATAATTCCAGGGCAGTTAGGACCGATTAATCTAGCACCTTTGTCTTTAATATATTCTTTTACTTTTACCATATCAGCTACCGGAATTCCTTCTGTAATACAAACGATTACTTTAATTCCAGCTTCTGCAGCTTCCATTACAGCATCTGCAGCAAATGCAGGTGGTACAAAAATAATAGAAACATTAGCTCCTGCTTTAGCAACTGCGTCTGCAACAGTGTTGAAAACTGGCTTACCAAGATGTTCAGTTCCTCCTTTTCCTGGAGTTACACCACCTACTACGTTGGTTCCGTATTCAATCATTTGAGTTGCGTGGAAAGTTCCTTCGTTTCCTGTAAATCCTTGTACGATTACCTTTGAATCTTTATTTACTAATACTGACATGATTTATTTTTTAATTTTTGTAAAAATACTATTTTTATGATTTCACACAAAGTAAAGACCTATAAATTTTTTAATTTGACTTCTTTTTTTAGATACTCTCTAAATTCTTCAGCTAAGCTACCGAAATAAGTTTTGCCTCCTTCTAAGTCTCTGTTTACTCCAGTTTTACCTAAAAGTACCGCTCCTTTTCCTACTCTTTTGCCAGAAGCCATGCCAACTTGTCCCCAAACTTGTACATCATCTTCTATGATACAACAACCTGCAATCATCGCTCCAGAAGCTACTAAAGTTCTTTCGCCAAGTACAGTATCGTGACCTATTTGGATTAAATTATCAAGTTTTGAGCCTTTTTTGATGATGGTAGAATCTGTAACACCACGGTCTATACAACAGTTAACCCCGATTTCTACATTATCTTCTAAAATCACATTTCCTACGGAAAGCATTTTTCTGTAACCTTCAGCATTTTTGTTGTAATAGAAAGCATCGCCACCTAAAACAGTTCCTGCCTGAATGATACAATTATTGCCAATGACCGTTCTGTCACCTATAACGACATTCGGGAAAATCATACAATTATCCCCAATTTTCACATCATTTCCGATGATTACAGAAGCGTGAATTTTACAATTTTCGCCAATAGAAAGATTGTTTCCTGTGGTTTCAAAAGTTTGAATTCCGGTAAAATGGTCGTTGATTTTATTAAAGTCTCTGAAAGGATCATCAGAAACCAAAAGTGCTTTTCCTTCTGGACAAGCTACTTCTTTGTCTATCAAAATAATGGTAGCTTCGGAATGAAGCGCTTTGTCATAATATTTAGGATGATTGACAAAGACTATTTCTCCTTTTTTTACGCGATGAATTTCATTGGTTCCAAAAATTTGAAAATTTTCGTGGCCTACATATTTCGCACCGATGAGTTCGGCAATGGTTTTAAGGGTTTGTGGAGATTTGAAAGTCATATTTTATAGAGATACGAGATACGAGATACGAGATACGAGAAAAACTCGCAACTCGTTTCCCAATTCTCAAATTATTTTACTCTTTCTAGGTAAGAACCGTCTTCTGTGTTTACTTTAATTTTGTCACCAGCTTCAATGAAAAGTGGAACCAAAACTCTAGCACCCGTTTCTACGATTGCGTTTTTAAGTGCATTCGTTGCAGTGTTTCCTTTTACACCTGGATCTGCTTCTATTACTTCTAGGTAAACAGTTGGTGGAATTTCAGCTGAAAGTGGAGTTTCATCTGCTTCTTTCATAATGATGGTTACTTCTTCACCAGCTTTCATGAATTGAGCGTTTTCAATCATTTCTTTGTTCAAATACATTTGAGAGAAATCTTCGTTATTCATGAAATGGAAACCATTCTCATCATCATATAAGTATTGAAATTTACGAGTAATTACTTTTACCTCATCAATTTTATGACCTGCAGAAAAAGTATTATCAATTACTTTTCCATTGGTTACAGATTTAAGTTTAGTTCTTACGAAAGCAGGACCTTTTCCTGGTTTTACGTGTAAAAATTCGATTACTTTATAAATGTCATTGCTGAATTCTATACAAAGACCTTTTTTAATATCATTACTTGTTGCCATTAATATTTATTATTTTTTAAAATATGTTTTTATTCTTTTCCAGTTCCGTATCCTTTTACGATTCCACGAGGTGAATTTTTGATAAATTCTAAAATCTCATCTCTTTCTTCCGTAGGTGGCATTTCGTTTTCGATGAATCTTGTTGCCTGAGAAACATTCATTTTAGATTGAAAAAGATATTTGTAGATTTTTTGAATTTCGAAAATTCTATCATTACTGAAACCTCTTCTTCTTAATCCCACAGAATTAATTCCTGCATAAGACATAGGTTCTCTCGCTACTTTTACATAAGGTGGAATATCTTTTCTTACAAGTGTTCCTCCAGAAATCATCACGTGTTTGCCTATTTTGCCAAATTGGTGTACCGCAGAAAGACCTCCCATTACAGTGAAATCTCCTATTTCTACGTGTCCAGCTATTCCGCAACCATTTACGATGATTACATGATTTCCTAGAACACAGTCATGAGCGATGTGAGAAGTAGCCATGATAAGGCAATCCTTCCCTACTTTGGTATAGCCTAATGCTTTGGTTCCCCTGTTGACGGTTACACATTCTCTGATGGTAGTATTGTCTCCAATAATGGTCAATGTTTGTTCACCATCAAATTTCAAATCTTGTGGAATTGCAGAAATTACCGTTCCTGGAAAAATTCTACAGTTTTTACCAATTCTTGCACCATCCATAATGGTAACATTGGGACCAATCCAAGTCCCTTCTCCTATTTCTACGTCTGCAGCAATGGTGGTAAAAGGTTCTATGGTAACATCTTTGCCAATTTTGGCACGTCTGTCTACAGCGGCTAATTGATGAATCATGAGTCTAATTTGGTTTTAGCAACTTGAGCCATCAATTCTGCTTCTACTACTACGCTGTCTCCTACGTAACCGTAACCTTGCATATGAACAATGCCTCTTCTTATAGGTTCTATTAGTTCTATTTTAAAAATAAGGGTATCTCCAGGAATTACTTTTTTCTTGAACTTTACCTTATCAATTTTCACAAAATAAGTGGAATAATTTTCTGGGTCTGGAACATTTGCCAATACTAAAATACCTCCAGCTTGAGCCATAGCTTCGATCTGTAAAACACCAGGCATCACTGGTTCTTTAGGGAAATGACCTACAAAGAAAGGTTCATTCATCGAAACATTTTTAAGACCTACCACATGAGATTCTGATAATTCTAAAATCTTATCAATCAACAAAAATGGTGGTCTATGAGGTAAAAGTCGCATAATCCCATTAATATCAAAAACAGGTTCTGCTTTTAAATCAAAATCTGGCACGTTTTTCTTTTTTTGTAATTTCCACTGTCTGTTTAGTTTTTTCGCAAATTGTGTATTCACGAAATGTCCAGGTTTAGTAGCAATTACTTTTCCTTTAATTTTTACACCTGTTAAAGCTAAATCGCCGATTACATCTAGCAATTTATGACGTGCAGCTTCATTAGGATAATTAAGGGTAAGATTATCTAAAATACCATTAGGTCTAATGGTAACTTCTTCTTTTCCAAAAGCTTTTTTAAGTTTCTCAGCGGTTTCAGGAGTTAATTCTTTATCTACGTAAACAATAGCGTTAGAAATATCTCCACCTTTAATAAGACCACTGTCTAAAAGCATTTCCAACTCGTGCAAGAAACTGAAAGTTCTCGCTGATGAAATTTCATCTTTAAAATCTGTAATATTTTTAAGAGAAGCATTCTGAGTTCCTAAAATTTTAGTCCCAAAATCTACCATCGTAGTAATTTCGTAGTTTTCAGAAGGAATAATGGTAATTTCTGAGCCTGTATTAGGGTCTACATAGTTCATCACTTCTTTGATGACTAGATATTCTCTGTTTTGCTCTTGTTCTACCACTCCAGCTTCTTCTATTGCTTCTACAAAAAATTTAGAAGAACCATCCATAATTGGTGGTTCTGCACTGTTCATTTCTAAGATAGCATTATCAATATCCATCCCTACTAAAGCAGCTAATAAATGTTCGCAAGTATGGATTTTAACTCCTAATTTTTCTAACGTAGTACCTCTTTCTGTAGTCGTTACATAATTTACATCTGCTTCTACTTGAGGATTGCCTTCCAGGTCAGTTCTTACAAATACAAAACCTGTATTTTCTTTAGCAGGTTTCATGGTAAGGTTTACTTGTCTTCCTGTGTGAAGTCCAATCCCAGAAAGTGATACTTCTTTACCTAAAGTTTTCTGTTTTTCACTCATTAGTATTTTCTTTTGAGTTTTTTTCTAGATTATTTATTCGTTCAACAATTTCAGGGAATTTTCTGAAAAGCACATAGCTTCTTCTGTAATCACCAGCGTTAAAAGCAGGTGTTCCGAAGAGTGTTTCGCCGTCTTGTACATCTCTATTTATTCCGCTCTGAGCTTGTACTCTAATCTGGTTACCTATTTTGAGATGACCAGCAACACCAGTTTGGCCGCCAATCATATTCCAGTCTCCAATAACAGTAGAACCAGCAATACCAGCTTGTGCTGCGATAACGTTATTTTTACCAATTTTCACGTTATGAGCTATCTGAATCAGATTATCTATTTTAGTTCCTTCGCCAATAACAGTAGAACCGATAGTTCCTCTGTCTATACTACAATTAGAACCTATTTCTACATTATTTTCTATGACTACATTCCCTAATTGTGGAATTTTTTGATAGCCATCTTTCGTAGGTTGAAAACCGAAACCATCACTTCCTACCACTGTATTAGAATGAATGATGCAATTATCACCAACCACACAGTAATCATAAATTCTAGCACCGCTATAAATAATAGAGTTTTCGCCAATTTTTACATTTTTACCGATGTAAACTTGAGGAAAAATCTGTGTTCCGTTACCAATTTTTGATTTATCTGAGATGTAAGAATGTGCACCGATGTAGACATTCTCTCCTATTGTTGCACTGTCTGCGATGGTAGAAGGTTGCTCAATTCCTGATTTTTTTTCTTCTCTCATCTGTTGATAGAGATTCATTAAAACCTGAAAAGCCAAATAAGCGTCTTCTACTACAATAAGTGTAGGTTTATAGTTTTCTTCTTTAACAAATTTTTCAGAAACAATGATAACAGAGGCTTCTGAAAGTGAAATAAATTCTGCAAATTTTTCTTGAGAAACAAAAGAGAGTTGACCATTTTGCGCATTCTCTATGGGCGAAACACCTGTAATTGAGGCATTTTCGTCTCCCAAGATTTTTCCATTGATAAAACTTGCAATTTGAGCTGCAGTAAATTCCATATCGTGCAAAGATACGAAAATCTTATTACACTCATACAATTTTTAGTTTTTTGAAAACTTAAATTTCTCTCGGGAAAAACAGAATGTTTTTGGTGGTTGGCTGATTGATATGCGCTGATAGAATTTGAGTTTCTGCGTCTTCCAGCTTTATCTTTCTTCCGTCTCTTTTTAGCAAAAAAATCGGCTGTTTTTGATTATCATAAGGAAGCAAAGTTCTGCTGATTTGTTCCACCAATTGATCCCCATTTTCGATGCCAAATTTCTGATTGGCTCTTTCTATTTTTTCTAAAATTTCTGATTCCTCAAATTTTTGAGAAGAAAAAACAGTTTTTGGGAATTTTCTCTGAACCACCGCTTTACAAAAATAACTCAACACAAAATCATCAGCATTTTGCCAAGTTTTTATCGCGCTCAGCACATCTGTATCATCCATTTGTGTAAAACGATTCACATCTTCTTCTGTCGCTTTTTCGAAATCAGTTTTGTACAAGAAATATTTCAAATTTCCGTAAGCTTCCACTGGTTTTCCTTCGGAAATAAGCTGTTTTGCTCTGCTTAAAATTTTCACCAAAAGATGTTCTGCCAAAGCCGAAGTTTTATGATAGTAAACTTGCCAATACATAAACATTCTTGCTGTAAGAAAATTTTCAATGGAATAAACCCCTTTTTCATCAATCAGAAGTTCATCATCTTTTACATTCATCATCGAAATAATTCTCTGCGTGTTCACACTTCCTTCCGAAACTCCCGTAAAGAAACTGTCACGCTTCAAATAATCTAACCTATCGACATCTAACTGCGAAGTAATCAATTGATTAAAGAATTTTCGATGGTACTTTCCTTGGAACATTTCCAGCGCCAAATCTAACTCACCGTTAAACTCATCATTCAATTTTTTCATCAATAAAATCGAAAGTTTCTCGTGATGCCAATCTTCCATCAAAAGACTTTCTAAAGCATGAGAATACGGACCATGACCTACATCGTGCAATAAAATGGCTAGAAGCGCCGCTTTTTCTTCTTCGTCTGAAATTTTTACTCCTTTAAGTTTCAAGGTTTCAAGCGCTGTAAACATCAAGTGCATTGCGCCTAAAGCATGATGAAATCTGGTATGGGTAGCTCCCGGAAAAACTAAACTCAACAACCCTGTCTGAGAAATTCTGCGCAATCTCTGAAAATAACGATGCTCTAACACATCATACAAAATTTCGTAAGGAATTTTTATAAAACCATGAACTGGGTCATTGATAATTTTGAGTTTATTGGTGCTCATTTGAATAGATAAATGATGATTGATAAATGATTTTTCAAATTTACGGAAATTTAGTTTAACAGATTTTTAATTCATCTTATGCTTTACGACTTCTTCTGTGACAAAAAATAAAATAAGTTTTTAATTACAAAATTTAAAGTTCTTACCATGAAAGTTTACAGTATTATTACGCATCAATTAGCTGTAATTATTTC
>CAZHCK010000077.1:0-4385 GCA_964530915.1 uncultured Cloacibacterium sp.
AATGAACACCGAAACAGCAAAAAAAATCGCATCCGAAAGACACGGTTTTATGCTGCAATTTCTAGATGAATTTTATAAAGAATGGAATGTGGAATTTTAGAAATTTCTGATTTTTTCAAAAGTCAACCAAAAACAATATCTTTGTTAGAATGAATAGTCTCAATTTTGTTTTACTTTTACTCTTAATTCTAGCTCTTATTTTAAGTTTGTTTAAAACGGGAGCAGGAGCGAGATGGGCTAAAAATATCAGATTTTTTATTGTAATATTAGGTTTGGCATTCTTCGGATATTGGTTTTTTCAAAAGAGTTTCAGTAATTTTTTAGAAAAATCCATGTCGATTCAGGTCATCAACAGAGTGAATCAACCGCTTGATATTTATGCCATAAAAGTCATTGATAAAGACCAGAATAAATTTCTCACCAAACATTTAGGCAAAGTAAGAACCAATCACTATCAAATAGACTATTTTGTGATGAGCAATTCTAATGAATTTTGGGTGGCTGCTTACAATGTCAAAAATAAATTGGTTTACTTCTCTCAACATAGTGTTCAGAACAAAGAAGAAGACCAAAAAATAGAGGTGAGAACCTTTTTAAACCAAAGTCAAAAACTATCAGACATCGCCGAAAAAGTGATAGAAAAGAATAAACTAGAAAACGTAAACCAAAGCATTTTAGTGTCTCTTACATTGCTGGTTTTATTCTTAAATATCGTGCTTCTTACGAGAAAGAAAAAAAGCTAATTTGCTGGCTTTCAAAATATTTTTTCAAAGATTTTTTGCGAATTCCAAAAAAATCCATTTATATTTGCACCCGAAAACAAAGTTTAACAATTAAAAAAACGAAGCAAAATGTTCAAATTTCACAATTTATCTTCAGTAGGATTACCACTTTCTGTGGTACGCTTCGGTTTTTTCGTTTTCAGCTAGAATTGTAATCAATAATGAAATATAGAAACCCGAAGTTGTAAAATTTCGGGTTTTATTTTGATACAAGGTTCTACAAATTTCCCCGAAATTTTCATGAATGCAGGCTTACCATCAATTTTTTTGTTGGCATATTCTTGATGTAATTTTTTAAAAATGCATCCAGAGTTTTTAAGATGATGATTCTTGTAATCAATCATCAAATATTTTTATCAATTATAAAACAATGGGAAATTTAAAACTAAAAGGAAAAGATATCTTGAAATTGGGATATCCTAATAATAAATCCGTAACGGTAGCTTTAGAAGTGGCAAAGAAAAATTTTGCCAATAAGAATACCGCTTATGTGAAAAATATTTTGAAGGAAATTTTACTTCAACCAGAAGAATTTAAAAGCAATCTCATGCTAGGACAAATTGCAGAAGAACTTTTAACGAGCCAAAAAACAGAAAAAAGAATGCTCTTGAACAACAGAGTTTCATTTGAGATTTTCGGAGATGAAATTTCAGAAGATGCAGTTAATCAGTTTTATACATCGCTTAAACTTCCGGTTTCAGTAAAAGGGGCATTGATGCCAGATGCACATTTCGGATATGGTCTGCCAATTGGTGGAGTTTTGGCAACCAAAAATGCCGTAATTCCTTATGGAGTAGGCTTGGATATTGGTTGTAGAATGTGTTTGAGTATTTTAGATACTCCAGTTTCTTACTTAGATGGAGCAAAAGACAAATACGAAAAAGCATTAGCCGAACATACCAAATTCGGAATGTACGAAGTGCACAAAACGCACATAGAAAATGAAATTTTTGATGATGAAACATTTAATCTAATGCCCATTTTGAGAAGATTAAAATCCAAAGCCATCAAACAATTAGGAACTTCAGGTGGTGGAAACCATTTTGTAGAATTCGGAGAGGTAGAAATTCTAGAAGATGACGAGAAAATTGGTTTGCCCAAAGGAAAATACGTGGGAATTCTTTCGCACAGTGGTTCCAGAGGTTTCGGAGCAGAGATTGCGCAATATTACACGAGAGTGGCAGTAGAAAACTGTCCGCTTCCAAAAGAAGCACAACATTTGGCTTGGCTAGATGTAGAAACACATCTCGGACAGGAATATTGGATTGCGATGAATTTGGCGGGAGATTACGCTGCTACTTGTCATGCAGATATTCACAGACGTTTGATAAAAGCGGTGGGTGGAAGGTTGAAAGCCAGAATAGAAAATCATCACAATTTTGCGTGGAAAGAAAATGTTGACGGAGAAGAACTGATTGTTCACAGAAAAGGAGCAACACCAGCTTCAGAAGGACAGTTTGGAATCATCCCCGGTTCTATGGCCTGCAAAGGTTACATTGTAAAAGGCAGAGGAAATGCAGCCTCTCTTCATTCTGCTTCGCATGGTGCTGGGAGAAAGCATTCCAGAAATTTTGCCAAAACAATTTTCACACAAAAAGAAATGAAAGATGAGCTAAAAATTCACAAAGTAACCTTGATTGGAGGTAGTCTGGAAGAAGCACCTATGATGTACAAAAACATCAATCAGGTAATGAATGCGCAGCAAGATTTGGTAGATATTTTGGGAACTTTCCAGCCGAGAATCGTGAGAATGGACAAGTAAAATCAATAGCGTCGGGCTTTAGCACGACTTAAAAAATCAAAAATACAAATGGGCTTTAGCCAAAACTTATATGAAACAAAAAAATAAAAATATCGTTCAAATCACCTCAGGAAAAGGACCTGTAGAATGCGAGTTTTTTGTACAAGAAACCTTTAATCTGATGAAAAAAGAAATGGAAATTCTAAAATTGGACTACAAAGTGGTAGAAATGATAGAAGGTGAAGTTTTAGGTTTTCAGTCGATTACTTTTGAAGTAGAGGAGAATTCAGAATTCCTAAATTCTTGGAAGGGAAGCATTCAATTCATCGGGAAAAGTAAATTCAGACCCAATCATCAACGTAAAAATTGGTTCATTGGTGTTTTTGAAATCGAAAATTTCTTTGAACTTGAACTCGACGAAAAAGAACTGGAATTTCAAACCATGAGAAGTTCTGGAAATGGCGGTCAAAACGTAAACAAGGTAAATTCTGCCGTTCGCGTGACGCATTTGCCAACCAAAATTCAAGTGGTGGCAATGGATTCTCGTTCGCAATTGGAAAATAAAAAAATCGCAGTCGAAAGATTAAAATTGAAGATTTTAGAAATAAATGCTAAAAAATCTTCGGCACAAAAACAAAATCAGTGGATGAATCATCTCCAATTGGAAAGAGGAAATCCCAAGAAAATTTTTAAAATGTAAAAAAATGACAACAAACAAATACTATTTTCAAGCCTTAGACAATTTTCCCTATAACCTAGAGGAAACCATGGAAGCACTGAATTATGCCTTGTCTTATGATGACCATAATGCAGAGAGTCTTTGTCTTTTAGGAAGGGTGTATTCTGAAGTTTTGCAAGATTATGAAACGGCAAAATCTTACTTCGAAGAAGCCATGCAAGTGAAACTAGATTCTGTTTCTACACCGCTGTTTTATATAGATTGTTTGCTGAATAATGAAGATTATGAAGAAGCCAAAAAACTGATAGATTATGCTAAAAAAATTAAAGGAATTGATCAATCTAGAATACGCTACAGAAAAGCCATCTTCTTTGAAAAGCAAGGACAATTTAAAAAAGCACTGAAAGCTCTTGAAAAAGCAAAGAAAGTAGCGCCCAATAAAAACTACATCGATTTTTTAAATGAAAGAATAGAATTGGTGAAATCTAAAATAGGAAAACCTAAAAATAAGACTCAAAAGAAAAACTCCAACAAATAATGTTGGGGTTTTTTCTATATTTGTTCTTGTAAGAACTTAAAAATACAATCATGAAACTTAAATTTACTTTTTTAGGACTATTTTTCTTTGTCCTTTTTCAAGCCAACGACTTATTCAAGACTTTACAGAATAAACCGATGAAAAATGCATCTTCATTGGTGGTTTTCTATCGTCCAGATTGTCCTTATTGTATGAAATTAGATGAGGAAATTGGGAAAAATGCTGATTTATCAGATGAAATTAAATCAAAATTTAATGTGTCTGTAATAGACATAACGACTAAAGAGGGAAGAAAAATTGCCGCTTATTACGGAGTAAACAGAGTTCCAGCGATAATTAAATACGATAGCAAAAATGAACAATTCGAAAACATTATAGGTTTTCAAAAAAGCAGTGTTCTTAGAAACCTGCTTTTTAATAATAAAAAATCTCTAAAAATTTCTAAAAATCTTACCACTGCTTCTGTCTGTGGGAATGGTATCGTTGAAAGTGGAGAATCATGTGATGATGGAAATTTGGTAAATGGTGATGGTTGCAGCAATACTTGTTCAGTTGAGGCTGTTTGTGGAAACGGAATTGTGGAAAGTGGAGAATCATGTGATGACGGAAATACGGTGAATGGCGATGGTTGCAGCTATACTTGTA
>CAZHCK010000077.1:4485-5065 GCA_964530915.1 uncultured Cloacibacterium sp.
AGGTAGAAATAGCAGTTTGCGGAAACGGAATGGTGGAAAGTGGAGAATCATGTGATGACGGAAATATGGTAAATGGCGATGGTTGCAGCAATACCTGTACAGTTGAAACCATGTGTGGAAACGGAATTGTGGAAAGTGGTGAAACTTGTGATGACGGGAATACGGTGAATGGCGATGGTTGCAGCTATACTTGTAAGGTAGAAATAGCAGTTTGCGGAAACGGAATGGTGGAAAGTGGAGAATCATGTGACGATGGAAATATGGTGAATGGAGATGGTTGCAGTAGCACTTGTACGGTTCAATCGGGTTGGATTTGTACGGGCAATCCTAGTGCTTGTTCTAATACATTAGCCGTAGATGAAATTTCTCCTCAAGGTGTTTTTAATCTTATTGTTGCACCCAATCCAGTGGTAGAAAAATTAAACGTTCAATTCTTTCTTTCTAAGAAAACGAATGTAGAAATAGCAATTTTGGATATTACAGGTAAACAGGTTTTTCAAAACAAAATTTCTAATTTAATTATTGGGTTAAACGATTTAGAACTACCTTTTAAAAACAAATTATCTTCAGGGACATATAT
>CAZHCK010000077.1:5075-11942 GCA_964530915.1 uncultured Cloacibacterium sp.
ATCTTAAAAATGAAATTTGCAAATGAAGTGGTAACCAAAAAAATAATGGTGAAATAAGTGCTATTTTGTTTTTAAAAGAAATAAAAAAAGACTCCAACAAATAATGTTGGAGTCTTTCATTTTTCATTTGTATAATTAAGCGGTTTCTATTTTTTCTTTTCTTTGAGTTCTTCTTTATCTTTATCAGATGGGTTCCAAACTTTCACTTCAGAATCTTTAGTAATTCCTGAAAGAATTTGTACGTTAATTCCATCAGACGCACCTAGTTTTACGGTCACTTTTTTGAATTTTCCGTCTTTTTGTTTTACTTCTACAAAAGGAACATCTTTACCATTTTGTTTTTCATATTGAATAAGGCTTTCGTCTAGAAGTAAAGCGTTTTTCTGAGAACTCAATACAATTTCGCCATTGGCAGAGAATCCAGCTCTGATGTATTCATTGGTAGGGTTAAAAACATCTCCTTCGATTGGGAATTTGATGGTTCCGTTTTCATCTTTTCCTTTTGGTGCAATCATAGTTACTCTTCCTGGGAACGTTTTATTTTGTAAAGCACCGATGACGATGTTCATATCCATTCCTTCCTTAATTTTTCCAGCTTGAGCTTCGTCTATTTTTCCTTCAAAAATAAGAGAGTTAAGGTCTGCAACACTACAAATAGTAGTTCCAGCGTTAAACTGATTGGCTTCAATTACCTGATAACCAACTTTTACAGGAACTTCTAGTACCGTTCCCGTGGCTTTAGAACGAATTTGAGTAGTAGCAAGACTTTGTAAACCTTCGGCAACACCAGTTCTAGCGATTTGTAGATTTTTCTGAGCGGTTTGTAATTGTTGTTGAGCGTTTTTCAACTGATTTTGCATGGATTGCAATTGCTGTTGAGCAGTAAGAAACTCTTGTTTAGAAATTACGCCTTGAGTGTACAAACGTTGTTGCATCGCAAATTGCTGTTGCTGATTTGCCAAATTAATTTTAGCATTATTAATTTGAAGATTTGCATTTTGCACTTCTTGTTGAGCAGCATTTACCTGAGGAACGCTCGGCACAATTTTAAGGGTAGCAATAAGTTCTCCCGCAGAAACATGGTCGCCTTCTTTTACCAAGATTTTGTCTATAATCCCAGACATATTCGGCTTAATTTCTACTTCTTCTCTAGGAACTATTTTACCAGTAGCCATTACTTTATCATCCAGATTTTGCACGAATGGTTTTCTGGTCAGAAAAGCTTCGCTTTCTTTAGAATTAGATTTAATCAGGTAACTTATTCCCATCAGAAGTCCAGCTGCAAAAAGCAAACCTAAGAGAATATAAACTACTTTTTTGAAGGTTAAGTTTTTCATTTTATATGAAATATTTAATTGTTATCAAGTTTAATTTATTTTTTAATTCACCATTCACTTTTCCAAAAGAAAAAAAATCACAATGGCAAATTCACATGTATTATTCGCTTCTTAAAGCTTCTATCGGCTTAATTTTCACCGCTCTTTGTGCAGGAATCATCCCGATGAGAAGTCCTAAAATCGTCATCACCGCCATCGCTGCAAAAACATGTGAATAATTTACCGTAGGATTATAAAAAGGGAAAGCATCTTGGTTTTGAGTCATCGCATTGATAATCATCAAAAGGAAAATTCCGAAAATAAATCCTAATAATCCCGAAGTCAAGGTAATCACCACACTTTCTAGCAAAATCTGATTTCTTACTTCGGCAGGTTTCGCGCCAAGAGCTCTTCTGATGCCTATTTCTTTGGTTCTTTCTTTTACAGTAATCAATAAAATGTTAGAAATCGCAATCACACCCGCCAAAATGGTAAGCGCTCCTACAATAATGGTCAGCAATTGCATTCCTGTTAAAAAACCATACATTTTCCCAAACATTTTCCCCAAGTTGAAACTTCCAAAAGCGTTGGTGTCTTCAGGAGAAACATTGTTTTTCTTTTTGAGTTCTAGTTTGGCTTGTTCTTCTACGGTTTCCAGATTGGCTTCTGGTTTACTCACGATGGCAAAAAAGCCTACTTTGTCTCCATCATTGTACATTTTAGTATAAGTAGAAAGCGGAATGTATGCTGTGGTATCATCATCCATTGGTCCACCAGCTTTGGCTACTTTATAAACACCGATGACGTTAAAGAATATACCTTTGATGTTAATAGATTTCCCAATAGGATTTTCATTTTTCTTAGCATCAAAGAAGTTTTTATAAATTTCTTCGCCGATGACTACTACATTTTTACTGGCCGTAACATCTGCATCATTAAGGTATCTTCCGAAGATTAATTTCTTTTCAGAAATTTTATTTCCTGCAGGGTAATCTCCAGTAAGGGTATACGTGGTAGATTTTCCGTTGCGGTTCATTTGTTCACCAGGATTTCCAAAATTTCCTCTGGAGTTTTGAGGTGAAATGTAATCAATCTGTGGGATTTTCTTTTCCAATAAATCCATATCAGGAAGGTGCAAACTCAGTTGTCTGCCTTTTGGGAAACCATTATACGGAATAGTAGTATTCTGTGCCCACATAAAAATAGAGTTGGTCGCAAATCCAGAAAATAATTTGTCAAAACCGTTTTCCATACCTTTTGCAGCCCCCAATAAACTAACAAACAAAAACATACCCCAACCTACACCAATCATGGTGAGGAAAGTACGAAGTTTATTATTTTTAAGTGAATAATAAATTTCTTGCCACGTATCTTTTTTGAATATGATGTTCATATTGTTCTCAATTTTTTGCTTTGCAAAAGTGAATTTCTTTGGGTGAATTTCTACGAATGAATTTTAAATTCACGATTCACTTTTTTCAACTATTCATTAATTTTGATAATAATATAAAAGTTGTTTTAATATTTTTTCCTAAGTCTGTTAAATCTTCTTGTTCTAAATATTTCTCTTCTAAAATGATTTCACAACAAGAATCAATTTCTATGATTGAGCCTCTTGCAATTTCATAAAACCTGTTTCTTTCAATTTTTGACTTTCTAGAAGAGCCTTCTGAAATATTCAAAACAATAGAAGTTGATGCTCTTCTTATTTGATCAATCAAATTATATTTTTCTGCATCAGGCAAAAATCTTATGGTCTTGTAAGATTGTTTTCTCAATTCTTTTGCTGCCTTGTATACATCTAAATTATAATGGTTTAAGTTTAAAAACATATTTATGGTTATAAGTTTATAAAAATTTCAATTGGAAAAATTCACTATTCATTTTCCAAAGGAAAAAATTCACAAATTAATTCACCTCTATTACTCCGCTCTCAGTGCTTCTATCGGTTTTATTTTACTCGCTCTATATGCAGGGACAAATCCAGCAAGCAGTCCAGACATTATCAAACTGATAAATGCTACGGTAATCAATAGCCAGCCAACACTTGGGTCTTTAATGAAATATTCTTCTAAACTATTGCCAATTAATTTCAAAGTCAAAACGCCTAAAGCAACGCCGATTAATCCAGAAATCACAGTAATCACTATACTTTCTTGAATAATCAAAGTGACAATGCTTCTCGGTTTAGCACCGATGGCTTTTCTTACCCCAATTTCTTGAGTTCTTTCTTTCACGATATAAACCATGATATTACTGATGCCAATAATTCCCGCCAATAAAGTTCCCAAGCCAATGAATCCCACAATCATGGTAATGACAAATAAAAATTGGAAAGAATCTTTCAATCCTTCTGCTCGGTTTCTTACGACAACGGCATTTTCATCATCTGGAGAAACTTTTTTTCTGGCTTTTAATTCTTTTTTCAGTTGGTCACTATAAGCAATGGCTTGTTCAGGATTTAGTTTTTCGTCATAGGCAATGTACACCGTACTCACCGTATCAGAACCTTTTTTCATTTGCTGAAGGGTTGAAATAGGGATGGAAATCATACGTTCGTCCCAGTCACCACCATCATCAGAAAAAACACCTATCACTTTGAAAACACTACCATTAATCTCAAGTTCTTTTCCTATAGGATCTCCATTTTTGATGAGGTCACGCTGTACCATTCTACCGATTACGGCTACATTTTGTTTTTCGTCAATATCTTTTGGAGAGATAAATCTTCCGTTGAGTAATTGTCGGTTCTCTATTTTTACCTCTTCATCATTGGCTCCGCTGATTTGGTAGAAACCACTTTCTTTTCCATATTTTACATTAAGATTGGTAGAATATCGTGGAGTAGAATACTGCACTTTTTCAGGATGCGCATCTACAATTGCATTATAGTCACTATTATTGAGGGTTACCTCTCGGTCAGCTTGTAAGCCTTCGTAGGCAATGGTTGTTTTTCCAGTAAAAATGGAAATAAGATTTTGTGCATCTCTGGTAAATCCTTCTTGGAAGGCATTTTGCAATCCTTTTCCTATACCAAAGAGAACAATAAAAATATATAAACCCAGCGCTACGGTAAACCCAGAGAGCACCGTTCGCAATACATTACTGCGAATAGAACTGAAAATTTCTTGCCAACGGTCTATATCAAACATATTATTTCTTTAATTTTTTGCTTTGCAAAGTAAATTTGCTTTGCAGTCAATTGTCAATTTTTTTAAAAATTTACCATTCACTTACTGTATTTTTTCCTCCTCATAACTCCATAACCTCATAACTCCATAACCTCATAACTTCATCACCTTATCACCACCTTACAAAACCACCTGCTGTATATACTCGTCCGTTTCAATGACACCATCTTTCAAGTGTACATTTCTTTTGGTTTGAGCCGCTACATCAGGTTCGTGGGTAACTACGATGATGGTTTTTCCTTCGTTATTAATATCTTGAAGAAGTTTCATAATATCATGAGTGGTCTGAGAATCGAGTGCTCCAGTTGGTTCATCCGCCAAAATCACTTTAGGATTGGTAATTAAAGCTCTTGCAATCGCTACACGCTGTTTTTGTCCACCCGAAAGTTCATTAGGCAAGTGATTCGCCCATTGTGCTAAACCTACTTTTTCTAAATATTCCATTGCGCGTTGGTTTCGCTCTTTTCTAGGTACATCTTGGTAATACAGAGGAAGCGCTACATTTTCTAATGCAGTTTTATAACCAATTAAATTGAACGATTGGAAAACAAATCCCAAAAATTTGCTTCTGTATTCTGCCGCTTTGGTCTCGGTGAGATGTTCTATAGGAATGCCATCTAATTCATAGATTCCGCTGTCTTTTTCATCTAAAATACCAATGATATTCAGTAAAGTAGACTTTCCTGAACCAGAACTTCCCATAATCGAAACGAACTCTCCTTCGCCGATTTCTAGGTTAATTCCTTTCAATACGTGCAACTTATTATGACCGATATCGTAAGACTTATGTAAATCCTTGATGACTAGCATGGGCTTTTTTGCAATAAGTAGTAAATTTTAGGAACTTGTTACAAGAAAAAAATAGCAAAAATTTCAAAAACTTTTGTTTAATTGTAAATAGCTTTAAATAAAGAATTTTTAAGTTATTGTTTAATGAAAAATACCTTGTAAAAGCCCTATTTAAGTGGCAAGTGCACGCAAAGGCTTTATTCATCAAACCTCTATGTAATTGTGGAAAACTTTTGCCCCTAAAAACCAAAAATTTAACATGAATGAAGCGTTTTCATTTTTGATTTATAACTTCAATTTCTATTTTTGTAAACAGACTTAATCAGATAATTAATAAAAAAAGCAACAAGCTATGGGAATTTTTGACAAACGTATCAGTTATAAACCTTTTGAATATCCAGAAGTACTACAATTTGTTGATGCTATTAATAAATCTTTTTGGGTACACTCAGAAATAGATTTTACAGCTGATGTACAAGATTTCCATTCTAATCTTCAGCCCTACGAACAAAATGCGGTAAAGCATGCGCTTTTAGCGATTGCTCAAATTGAAGTTTCTGTAAAAACCTTCTGGGGAAATCTGTACAACCATATGCCAAAACCAGAACTCAATGGTTTGGGTGCTACTTTTGCAGAATGCGAATTCCGTCACAGTGAGGCTTATTCTAGATTGTTGGAAGTATTAGGCTACAATGATGAATTCAATAATGTGATTGAAATTCCTGCCATCAGAGAGAGAATAGATTATTTGAATACGGTTTTAGCCAATGCGAAATCTACCAATCATAAAGAGTACGTTTCTTCACTGTTATTATTCTCCATTTTAATAGAAAACGTTTCGCTATTCAGTCAGTTTGCGACCATTTTATCTTTTACAAGATTCAAAGGATACATGAAAAATGTATCGAACATCATCGCTTGGACTTCTGTAGATGAACAAATTCACGCCAATGCTGGAATTTATTTAATCAATAAAATCCGCGAAGAACAACCAGAATTATTGACCGATGCAGATATCGAAGATATTTATGGTTTAGTAGACCGTTCTGTAGAACTGGAAGCGAAAATTCTAGACTGGATTTTCGAAGCAGGTGAGATAGATATGTTTTCAAAAGAAGACTTGCTCAACTTTATGAAATACAGAGTAGATGATTCTTTGAAAAAAATTGGCATGAAAATCCGTTACAACGTAACACCTGAACAATACAGACCGATGATGTGGTTCGAAGAAGAAGTTTTCGCCAATTCATTAGATGACTTCTTTGCAAAAAGACCAGTAGATTACACCAAGCACGATAAGAGCATCACTGCTAACGATTTGTTTTAAAAAATTATATTATGAGATTTATTGAAGTTTTAGGTATCCAATGTAACTCACAGGGATTAACAAGAGGAGCAAGTGTCGAAGAAAGATTTTATTTAAATTTAGACTTGGTAGCAGGAATTGAAGATTCCTTTATTAGATTAAAGGGAGGAGATTTATTAATAATGGGAGGTAAGTATTTTAAGGATATAAGGATTGCAAATAATTCCGATTTACAAAAATTAGTAATGTAAAACGAAGTAATTAT
>CAZHCK010000078.1:0-11897 GCA_964530915.1 uncultured Cloacibacterium sp.
AAATATAACACTCCAAAAATTCAAATTGATAATTTTGAATTTCTAAATAATAAACAATGCTCAAACAAAACCTACAAATAAAATTAGGACAAAAATTAGCTCCTCAGCAAATTCAGTTGATGAAGTTGATACAGCTTCACACGCTTGAATTTCAGGAAGAGTTAGAGCGTGAGTTAGAAGAAAATCCTGCCTTGGAAGTAGTTAAAGAAGACAGTGGAGATGAGGACGATTTTAGCAGTCTAGATGCAGATTACGAAAGTGAAGGAAGTGAAAGCATAGATACCGATTTTGATGTAGATGAATATTTGTATGATGATGAGCCATCTTATAAAACCGCTTCTAGCAATTATTCTGCAGATGACGAAGATTTTGATAACGAAAGTTTATTAACAGAAGGTCAGTCTTTGTATGATTATTTGATGGAGCAAATTCACTTGTCTAGTATAGACGATGAAGACCTGAAAATTGCAGAGTATATAATCGGAAATCTAGATAATGATGGGTATTTGAGACGTGAGATTAAAGCTATTGTAGATGATTTGGCTTTTTCTCAAGGAATTTATACCACTCAGGAAAAAGTAAAAGAAATTCTAGAAAATTATGTTCAAAAGCTTGATCCAGCTGGAGTAGGAGCGAGAGATTTACAAGAATGTCTTTTATTGCAAATTGAGAAAAAAGTAAGCAGAGATCAATCGGTGATTTTAGCGGGTAATATTTTAAGACATCAGTTTGATGCTTTAACCAATAAACATTACGGTAAAATCATCAATAAATATGATATAGAAGAAGAAGATTTAAAAGATGCATTGGAAGTGATTTATAAATTGTCTCCAAAAGTAGGTGGCAATTTTGATACACAAACCATAACCATCAATCAAGAAATTATTCCAGATTTTGTGATTCAAATAAAAGATGGACAAGTTTTACCGCTTCTGAACAGTAGAAATGCACCTACACTTAGAGTTTCTGAGGAATACAAAGAAATTTTAAGCACCTATTCTCATGATAAAAACTCTGCGGAACATAAACAAGCCGCACTTTTCATCAAACAAAAGCTAGATGCTGCAAAATGGTACATAGATGCCATTAACC
Organism: uncultured Cloacibacterium sp.; assembly: GCA_964530915.1. GTDB lineage: Bacteria > Bacteroidota > Bacteroidia > Flavobacteriales > Weeksellaceae > Cloacibacterium. The sequence goes on from CAZHCK010000078.1 coordinate 1,093, forward strand.
AGAGACAAAATACCCTGATGCAAACCATTTCTGCAATTGTAAAATTACAGAAAGAATATTTCTTAACCGGAGATGAAAAAAACATTAAACCGATGATTCTGAAAGATGTAGCAGATATCACAGGATTTGATATTTCTACGATTTCTAGAGTGGTGAAAAGCAAATATGCAGACACGCCAAGTGGAATTATTTTGCTTAAAAACTTATTCTCAGATTCATTGACCAATGATGATGGCGAAGAAGTTTCGACCAAGGAAATTAAAAATCATTTGCAAGAAGTCATCAGTCATGAAGACAAGAGAAAACCATTGACAGACGATGCTTTGGTAGATGTTTTGAAGGAAAAAGGATACAACATTGCCAGAAGAACCATTGCGAAATACAGAGAACAACTCAATATTCCAGTCGCGAGATTGAGAAAAGAATTATAAAAATAAAACCTTCAGTAAATGCTGAAGGTTTTTTTATTGCTTTATTGTTCTTGTTCTATTTTTTGCAATTGCTCTAGATTTCTGCTCAGTCTGCTCATAATAATTCCGTAGACAATTCTGTAATACAGCCAAATCAGGAGAACGCCTAAACCAATACTAATCACAATTCCAGTGATAAATCCTATCAAAGTGGCTTGGTTTAAATGAATGTTTTGAGCTTGAAGCACATTCATAATGAAATAAGTAATAATACCCGAAAAAACAATCAATAAGCCAATATTGGTGAAGATAAATAAGTTGACCGTTCTTTTGAACTTAATAATCTGAAGAATAAAATTTTTCAAATTGCATTCTACCTTAATTTTTAGGTAATTTCTGTAAAAAAGAAAAACAAAAATCGCTGTAATCAGTAAACTGAAAACTTTTAAGGCAAAATAAAGATGCTCAAAATTCATTTCTACATTATCATTCATTTGCACGCCCAGTTTTTCTAAAATATTAGTAAAACTATTGCTTCTTTGAGTAGAAAAAATCGTACAAATCCCAACGATGGCGAAAAATAAAAATTCTGCCAAACTAATCCAGAAAATATATTTCACATAGTTGGTAGATTTTTTATTGAGCATTCCTTCTATTTCAGACGTGTTATATACATCAGAAACGGGTTGTTCCTGCCAAGATTTTTTAAATTGGTCTATATTGAAATCTTCATTAAGCATGTTGAGTCATCAATTCTTTAAGCGTTTTTTTGAGTCTGTTCATTTTTACACGGGCATTTACTTCCGTAATCCCTAAATTTTCTGCAATATCACGGTAAGGTAAATCGTCTAAATACATCATCACAATCGCACGTTCTACTTTTGGGAGCATTTTAATCACCTTATAAAGCAGAGTGATTTGTTGTTGCTTTTCGTCATCATCTTCCACATAATCTCTGTGGTGAAAATCCATCAACTCATCAGTTTGAGGAGATTTTGTTTTTTTTCGGAAAAGCGTAATTGCCGTATTGAGCGCTACTCTGTACATCCAAGTAGAAATTTTGGACTGTCCTTTGAATGAGTCGTAACTGCGCCAAAGTTGTAACACAATTTCTTGAAAAAGATCCTGTTCATCTTCCAGAGAATTGGTATATAATCTGGAGACTTTTATGATAAGCCCCTGATTTTCCTTTACCAACTTAGAAAATTCTTTTTGTTTAGAATCCAATTTTTCAGAAATTAAAGAACGAAGATAAGAAAATGCGCTAATTAATGGATGCCAAAACGTAATTTTTTTCTTGGGCGCCAAATTCTTCGTTCCGCTCTCGCTTTTTTGTTTTTTAGATTCCTCGACTCCGCTCAGAATGACAAAAAACAAAAAGAGCTCCGCTCAACTCGGGGCGCAACTCAGAATCCTTTTGGATTTTTAGTACAATATTTTCACAAAAGAAACCTTTTCAACTTTTCATTATCACATCATCACATGACCAAATTATCACATCAAATTTCCGTATCTTTGCACTCCACGAGAAAAACAGCTTGTTGATTCCAAGAAATTGGGGTAGGAAAGTCCGGACATCACAGAGCAGCATAAAGGTTAACAACCTTCCGTCGTGAGACGAGGACAAGTGCAACAGAAAGCAAGTACAGTTCGGCTGTAGTGAAACCAGGTAAACTCTATGCGATGCAATGGTAAGTATATCGATGCTTTTTAGAGCAATCTAAGAATAGGAGTAGCTCGCTCCGAAAATCGAGGGGTAACCAGCTCAAGGTTTGTAGTAATGTAAACCGTAGATAAATAACAAGCGTCCCGTTTCATCGGGAAACAGAATCCGGCTTATCGTTTTTCTCGTGGTTTCTTTTGTAATTTTATAAATTCAGGAATTAGAATTTGTCCACATTTTTTTATTGATTCTATTGGATAAAAAGTTTTAAAATTTTTAGGGTTTTATATAAAATATCTTTGTGATCAAAAATAATTTCAAGTTCACCAATTTTTTTTTAATTGCTATACTCAATTATATTTAATTTTAAAATTTCTCCTTTTTCAATATAAAACTTATAATTTTGCTCACTAAATTCGCCACCATCATTTCCTTCTATTAGAACTAATTCCTTATTGGAAAAGAAACTATCTGCATTACCAATACAAGTTTTACTATCTAATATTGATATTTTTTGTAATTTTTCTTCAAATTTTAATTTATCAATATTTTTAAAATAGTCATTGTTTTTATTTTGTGAGTAAATAATATTCACACCAAATATTAATAAGAATATTAACTTCATAAAGTATTACTTTTTAAACCTAAATCCATTAAAATAAATCTCCTGAAAATTAATGTTCACTTCTTTTTTAGAAGCCACATACATTACCGCAATCATCGATGGGTTCGTCCAAGATTTTACCTTGTATTTTGTGCCATCTTCAGTTTCGGCATATTCTAAAATTCCTTTTACATCAGGTTGGTTTTGCAAAGTATGTCCTTTCTCAAAATCTGTCTTTTTAGAAAATTTAAATACATTTTCATTCAAGAAATGGACATAAGATTCCATCAAAGCTTCAGGATTTTGGTTAGTTTTTGCCGTTTCCTCAGCTAGACGAATAATAATTGCACCATATTCTACTTCACCAAAAATCACAGAAGTTAAGTAGATTTCACTTTTATCTTCAGAAAGAGATTTTTCCCAAGTGGGAACTGCTGGTAAATAGAGTTGAGCACCGGTTTCGGCGACATCATATTTCGCAAATCTGGGAACTTGTGCCATTGCAAAAATCCCTAAAAACAATACCAAAACCGAAATGTATTTTTTCATAAAATTATTTTTTTGAATGATTCTCTTAATCTCTACCTCTACCTTTACCTTTACCTCTACTTCTCGCTTTCCAACAGTTTTTTGGCATCGTCTAATCCTGCTCTCTCTTCTTCTGAAAGTGTAGGATATTGCAGATTCATTTTTTCCAGCGTTTCTATAATGATTTGTATAGCCGCCACTCTGGCAAACCATTTTTGATCTGCAGGAATCACAAACCAAGGTGCGTGATCTTTACTGGTTTCAGAAATGGCTTCTTCGTAAGCCTTCATATATTGGTCGAAAACGGCACGTTCTTTTAAATCACCAATAGAAAATTTCCAGTTTTTTTCTTGCTCAGCAATTCGGTCTAGGAAACGTTTTTTCTGCTCTTCTTTGGAAACGTGGAGGAAAATTTTCACGATTTTTGTACCATTTCTTGAGATATGTTTTTCAAAATCTTTGATGCTTTCGTATCTATTTTTCCAGAATTTTTCATTGATTTCGTCAGTAGATTTCCAAACTTTTTCGCTTAGATTATATTCAGGATGCACTTTACACACCAAAACACTTTCGTAATGACTTCGGTTGAAAATCCCTATTTTTCCTTTTTCTGGTAAAGCCAAATAATGCCTCCAGATGAAATCATGATTGTATTCTTTAGAAGTTGGCGTTTTAAAACTGGTCACTTCACAACCTTGCGGATTTACTCCACCGAAAACATGTTCTATCAAACTGTCTTTTCCGGCAGCATCCATCGCTTGTATCACTACCAAAAGTGATTGACTGCCATCTGCGTAAAGCTTTTCTTGAAGTTCATAGAGTTTTTTCTTCTCCGCATCTAGCATTTTTTGACCTTCTTCTTTGGTGAGATCGCCTTTATAATCGGTGTTGAAATCTTTGAGATTGAATTTTTGAGTTTCTTTAACAAGAAAGTTATCGGTGAAATTGGTGTCCATTTTTTGAAAAATTTTGTTCAACTAAAGATAATAAAAAAAACCGACGGGTTAAAGTCGGTTTTTGTATAATAATTTTAAAAAGAATTATTTTTTAGGAGCTAAAGTTTTTTCTTCAGTTTTAGCATTTGCATCTACTGTTCCTTGGATGTATAGAACGACTCTTCCGTTTACTGGATCGTTAGAAAATACATCGATTGATTTTTTGAAAGGTGCAGCATTTGCAGTGTTATAATGAACTTTAATCTGTGCAGATTTTCCAGGCATAACCGGTTCTTTTGGCCATTCAGAAGCGGTGCAACCACAACCTGGCTGTACGTTAGAAAGGATTAAAGGCTTGTCACCAGTATTTTTAAAAGTAAAAACTCTGTTTCCATCTGCATTCACAGGAACAGTACCGTAATCAATAGTTGTTTTTTCAAAAGAAATAGTTTGTGCAGAAGAGAAAACAAAACCTCCGATAAGCAACAAACCGCCAATGAATTTTTTCATATTTAGAAAGTTTTTTGTTGTAAATTAAAGTTCAAATTTATAAATAAATTCTGTAATTAAATCCAAATTCTTCTTTTTTATTTTACTTTGTCTGATTCTTATTCCAAAATTCTCAAAAAGAAGAGCTTTAACCATTTAAAAATTCACATTTTATCGTATTTTTGCAAATTACAAGCCAAACTCATTTTTATTTAAAATTTTATGCAAATTTCAGAAAAATATAATCCTCAGGAAACAGAACAGAAATGGTACAATTACTGGTTAGAAAACAATTATTTTCATTCTACACCAGATAACAGACCTCCTTACACGATTGTAATTCCGCCACCAAACGTGACGGGAATTCTTCACATGGGACACATGTTAAACAATACCATTCAAGATGTTTTGGTCAGAAGAGCCAGAATGCAAGGGTTTAATGCACTTTGGGTTCCGGGAACCGACCACGCTTCTATCGCTACTGAAGCTAAAGTGGTGGCAAAACTGAAATCTGAAGGAATTAATAAATCTGATATTACCCGAGACGAATTTTTAGTTCACGCTTGGGATTGGACGCATAAGTATGGCGGAACAATTCTTGAACAATTAAAGAAATTGGGTTGTTCTTGTGATTGGGACAGAACGCGTTTCACAATGGAACCGAAATTGTCTGCTCAAGTCATCAAATCTTTCGTTGATTTATACAATAAAGGTTTGATTTACAGAGGTTATAGAATGGTGAACTGGGATCCAGAAGCCAAAACCAATATTTCTGATGAAGAGGTAATTTACAAAGAACTTAACGGGAAACTTTGGTACCTTAAATATAAAATTGAGGGTTCTGAAGAGTTTATTTCTGTGGCTACCACTCGTCCAGAAACTATTTTCGGTGACGTAGCGGTTTGTGTAAATCCTAACGATGAAAAATATGCGCATCTGAAAGGTAAAAATGTAATCGTTCCGATTGTAAATAGAGTCATTCCAATTATTGAAGATGAATATGTAGACATGGAATTCGGAACTGGAGCGTTGAAAATCACTCCTGCACATGATATCAATGACTACGAAATCGGGCAAAAGCATAATTTGCCAATGATTGATGCATTAGATGATGATGGTAAACTGAATGAACACGGTTTGCATTACAACGGAAAAGATAGATTTGAGGTTAGAAAACTGATTGCTAAAGAATTAGAAGAAAATAATCTTTTGGTAAAAGCCGAAGATTATGTAAATAAAGTAGGAACTTCTGAGAGAACAGGAGCTGTGATTGAACCAAAAATCTCTCAACAATGGTTCCTGAAAATGTCTGAAATTGCGAAGCCAGCTTTGGATGTAGTAATGAATGATGAGGTGAAGTTCCACCCAGAAAAATTTAAAAATACTTACAGACATTGGATGGAAAACATCCGTGATTGGAATATTTCTCGTCAATTGTGGTGGGGCCAACAAATCCCAGCGTATTATTACGGAGAAGGAAGTGAGGATTATGTAGTTGCCGAAAATATAGAAGAAGCTTTGGTTTTAGCCAAAGAAAAAACCAACAACCAACAACTAACAACTGACAACTTAAAACAAGACGAAGATGCTCTAGATACTTGGTTCTCTTCTTGGTTATGGCCTATGTCCGTTTTTGATGGAATGTTAGACGAAAACAATGAAGACATCAAGTATTATTATCCGACTTCTGACTTGGTAACTGGTCCAGATATTATTTTCTTCTGGGTAGCCAGAATGATAATGGCAGGATTAGAATTCCGTGGCGAAGTTCCTTTCAAAAATGTATATTTTACAGGAATTGTAAGGGATAAGCAACGCAGAAAAATGTCGAAATCGCTCGGGAATTCTCCAGACCCAATAGAATTGATTGAAAAATATGGTGCAGATGGAGTAAGAGTAGGTATTTTATTGAGTTCAGCAGCGGGTAATGATTTGCTTTTTGATGAAGATTTAATGTTACAAGGAAGAAACTTCGCGACTAAAATCTGGAATGCTTTCCGACTTATTCAAGGTTGGAAAAAAGAAGACAAACCTGCGAATGAAGCAGATCTTCAAACCATAGAATGGTTCGGCAACCAAATGAATAAAACCATTGCAGAAATTAATGACCAGTTCTCAAAATTCAGAATTTCTGATGCGTTGCATCTAATTTATAAACTGATTTGGGACGATTTCTGTGCTTGGTATTTAGAAGCCATCAAACCAAATTATGGAGAAGGAATTTCTCAAGAAGTATATGATAAAACCATCGTTTATTTTGAGGAATTAATGAGGTTGTTGCATCCTTTCATGCCGTTCTTAACAGAAGAATTGTACCAAGCCATTTCAGAAAGAAGCGCAGAAGAGGCTTTGGTGATTGCTCAACAGAAAAAAGCAGAATCTTTCAGTGAAGAAAATATAAAAGCCTTTGAAACGGCTAAAGAATTGATTTCTGGCGTTAGAAATTACCGTCAAAGCAAAGGGATTTCGCCAAGAGAAGCCGTAGAATTATTTACCAATGCTGTTTCTTTTGAAAATGAAGCGGTGGTGAAAAAATTAGCCAACATCTCTGAAATTAATTTCGGAAATAAAACAGATAAGCCAAGTTTCACGTTCTTAGTAGGAGCTACAGAAGTTTCTATTCCATTGAGTGAAAACCTTGATTTAGGCGAAGAAAAAGCAAAAACTGAAGAAGAACTAAAATACTTAAAAGGATTCTTAATTTCGGTAGAAAAGAAACTATCTAACGAAAAATTCGTTGCTGGTGCTCCTGCTCAAGTAGTAGAAAATGAGCGCAAAAAACAAAAAGATGCGCAAGATAAAATTGCAATTTTAGAAGAAAAATTAAAAACATTATAGGGATTGGAAGTCTGATGTGAGGTGCTCTTTTGCATTTTGCATGAGACCACACCCAACTTCCTTACATCAAACATCCATCATTATCATGTCACACCTAGAAAACATATCAAAACTTTTTTCTAAAAATTTTGTAGAAAATCCCATGCTAGAAACTTTCGAGGTAGGAAAAATTCATCTTCCTAGCGGAAAGTTAGTAGCTTGTGATCCATTGATTACCCATGACATGAAGGAATTTGTGATTCATTTTCCTGTAGGTGATTTTCCTGTTTTTGTACACAAAGAAAGAGACAGCAATTGTATTGCTTATGTAGAGGTAGTGTTCCAAAATGAGGAGGCAACAACTTTTAAAATGGCAACCACAGAAGGTCAACATATAGAAGATTTGCAAGGAGAAGAAGTTTTCGGGTATCCTGTAGAATCGGGGATGGGTTGTTTTATGGATGCAGAAACTCAGGATAGTCTTAATCATTTAGAAAATAGATTGTTCCATAGAAAAGGAGCAGATTTTATGGGAATTTACGAAGAGTTTTTCCACAGTCATTTCTTTGATGAAAATGGAGCGATTGACCAATTTGCTTTCCTAAAACCAGACGAAGAAAAACCAGGAAATATTTTTGCTTTCGAAACAGGATACGGAGAAGGTTTCTATGCGAGCTATATTGGTTTTGGTGCAGAAAATCAACCGGTTAAAATCATTACAGAATTTATTGAAATAAAATCTGAATAATTATTCTTATCGAAACAAAAAAAGACTAATTTTGTTGTAGACCAAACGCTGAAATTTTAAACCTATTTCAAAATTTCTTAAAATTAATCTTCAATGAAAGTAAGCGCAGAACAGCCCAAAATTATAGTTGTAGGAAGTTCTTCTATCGATTTAGTCCTCAATACGCAATATCACCCAGAACCTAATGAAACGGTAATCGCCCAAAAATCTGAAACCTTTTTTGGAGGAAAAGGAGCCAATCAAGCAGTAGGAACAGCGAGATTAGGAGCAAGTACGTTTTTTATTGGTTGCGTAGGAATGGATCCTTATGGTCAACAAATTCTTAGAAATTTAGTAGATGAAAATGTAAACGTAGGTTTTGTACACGAAGATTTAGACCACGCTACTGGAACAGCTTATGTAACTGCAGCTCACGGTAAAAATGCCATCGTAGTAGTTCCTTCAGCCAATTATTGTCTAGAGCCAAAGCATTTAGAGAGTGCAGAAAGATTTTTTTCTACAGCAGATTTAGTGCTAACTCAGTTAGAAATTCCGATGAGTGTGGTAGAAAAGACTTATGAATTTGCCAAAAAATACAACAAGAAACTGGGGATTTATGCTTCTCCCGCTGCCAGAATTTCAGAAGAGATTCTAGAGTATGCTTCTTTTATCGTGGCTAAAAGCAATGAACTTTCCATCATTTTTGGAGAAGAATCTAGAGAAAAAATTTTAAGAAAATATCCCAATAAACTTTTTGTAAGAGACGATGCCAATTCTACCATTTATCACAATGGTTCAGAGATGAAATATCACAGAAACGACCCAGAAGATATGCCAAATAAAATGGGAATGGGAGATGCTTTTACTTCGGGATTTTCCATCGCGTTATGTCATGGGAATGAGGTAGATGATTGTGTGAAATTCGGGAATGATGTTTCGCTAAAAGTAGCACAAAAAAGAGGTTCCCAAACAGGACTTCCTAAATTAAAAGATTTCGGTTTGTAGCAGTAAAACATAGAATAATATGCAGAGAATTTCAAATTTTTGGAATTCTCTTCTTTTTTTAGATATTTTTGGAAATAGAATCTCAACAGATTTTCTCTTATGAATAATACCATTACCATCCATACTAAGGACCAATATCCCATTACTGCGACTCTTTTTGAGCCAGAAAATGCGAATGGGAAACTACTGTTGGTGAATTCTGCGACTGGCGTGAAGCAACAGACCTATTATGCTTTTGCACAATATTTTGCAGACTTGGGATTTGTTGTAATTACCTATGATTACAGAGGAGTGGCGCTTTCTAAACCAGACCAGCTCAAAGGTTTTAAAGCGAGCATGAGAACTTGGGGAAATACAGATTATAAAGCCGTTACAGATTTTATAGAGGAGCATTATCCTCATCACCGAAAATTTCTAATTGGTCATTCTGTAGGTGCTTTAATCCTCGGAATGAACAAAGGTTCAGAAATTTTTGAAAAATTCTGTTTCGTGGCTACTCAAAACACCTATTTTGGGCATCTTTCTCCAAGAATTAAAATGTTGGGATTATTAGGTTTTGGATTGTATCAACCAATACTTACTCGAGTAAAAGGGTATTTTAAGACGTATTTTGTGAATTTAGGGGAATCTTTACCCAAAGGTGTTTCAGATGATTGGCGTACCCTCATCATGAACCGAAAATCCGTGAATCGATTACTCGAAAAAACGGAGAATTTCTCTAAAAATTTACATCAAGAGGTTTTATATCTCAATATGCAAGATGATGATTGGATTACAGAAACGGGAATGAAACTGCTCATGAACGAAACGTATCTAAATATGAAACCTATTTACAGAACTGTGCATCCTCACGAAAGCAATGGTGAAGAAATAGGGCATATTAATTTTTTTAGAGCAAAACACAGTAAACTTTGGAGCATTGTTTTCGATTGGTTTTCGTAGTTTTGGAGCATGAAAAATCACATTACCCTTACCATAAATTTTGTTAAAGAAAAACTAGAAGGCGCAGAAGCGGGACACGATTGGTTTCACATAGAACGCGTGTGGAAACTCTCTAAAAAAATTGCCGAAAAAGAAGGCGGAAATCTAGAAGTAATAGAACTTTCTGCTTTGTTGCACGATATTGCAGACCCTAAATTTCACAACGGTGATGAAACTTTAGCGCTAAAAATTTCTAAAAATTTTCTCGAAGAAATTCATGTAGAGGGTGAATTAATAGAGCAAGTGTTGTTTGTCATTAAAAATATTTCTTTTAAAAATAGAGAAGAAGCACCAGAAAATCCTCCTTTAGAATTGCAAATTGTACAAGATGCAGACCGTCTTGATGCTATTGGAGCAATTGGGATAGCTCGAACATTCAATTTTGGGGGATTTAAAAATAATTTGATGTATCATCCAGAAATCAAGCCTAATCTTGGCATGAACAAAGAAGAGTACAAAAAATCAAACGGAACCACCATCAACCATTTTTATGAAAAATTATTGTTGCTCAAAGATTTAATGAACACCGAAACGGCAAAAAAAATCGCATCAGAAAGACACGATTTTATGCTGCAATTTCTAGATGAATTTTATAAAGAATGGAATGTGGAATTCTAGGAAATTCTAATTATTTTAAAAGTCAACC
>CAZHCK010000079.1:0-11308 GCA_964530915.1 uncultured Cloacibacterium sp.
CATCAATAGAAGATAATTTACAGTTGCTTATAGAAGCTCAAGTTTTGTTTCCAAATATTAATGCGATAAATGTTTCTGAACTCAGTTTTGCACAAGGAGATTCATTGGTTGAAAAACCTGTACTTATTTATAAAGCATCAGAAAATCTTACAGATGAAGACCAAATAAAACTGAAAAACTGGATTGAGAAAAGGCTCAATAAATCAAATATAGAAGTTTATAAATAAATTTTAAAGCTTCAAATCATGTAAAAAAATATTCAATGAATTTTCATTACAAAAGATTGCTGGTTCCCATTCGGAAAAATTTTATTGTAAGAAATCTACTTTCTTATTTTAAAAACTTATACCAGAGAACCACATATGCCAATTCTACCCTCAAAAAGCAGTTTTTGCAGTTTTTACCCTTTTTATTGGCTTCTTTTATCACTGGCTTTGTGGCCTTTTTGTACAGTAAAATATTCACCTATTCAGAAAAGTGGTCTCACGAAATTTTTCATCAGAATAAATTATATATTTTCATTATCACGCCTCTGAGTTTTTTCATTTCTTGGTTTTTAGTCAGAACTTTTGCTAAATATTCAGCAGGAAGCGGAATTCCGCAAGTCATGGCTTCAGTAGAATTGTCAAAACCAAACACGCATCATCTTGTTAAAAGATTTCTGAGTTTAAGAATAATCATTATCAAAATTTTAGCAAGTGCCGTAAAAGTTTTTGGTGGAGGAATTGCAGGAAGAGAAGGTCCAACCATACAAATTGCGGGTTCTATTTTTGTGGAAATTCATAAAAGGTTGCCAAAATGGTGGGTGCCGATTTCTGAAAAAAATGTAATGATTGCGGGAGCTGCTTCTGGTCTAGCTGCTGCTTTCAATACACCACTTGGCGGAATTATTTTTGCGATTGAAGAATTAGCCAAAACTCATATTAAGTATATTAAATCTCCACTTTTTGTAGCAGTTATCATCTCAGGTCTTACTGCGCAAGGTTTTGGTGGTAGCTATTTGTATCTAGGTTATCCTAAAACCAATTACTCTGGATGGATGGTTTTTGTTGGAATCTTTATTACGGCTATTGTTGCTGGATATTTTGGCAGCAAAATGTGTAGCATTATCATTGCAGTGATGAGTTTTTTTGAGAAATTTAAGAAAAATTATCAACAAGTTTTTATCGTTTTTTTCTGTGGATTTTTTGTGGCAACTTTCATCTATTTTTTCGGAACCGAAGTTATGGGCTCTGGTAAAGAATTAATGGAAAGACTGCTTTTCACCTCAGATAAATCGGTAGAATGGTATTTGCCTTTTTTGAGAATGAATGGTTTAATCGCTACTTTCAGTTTTGGTGGAGCAGGAGGTGTTTTTGCCCCTTCATTAAGTTCTGGAGCAAGTTTTGGAGCGTTAATTGCTCAATTGCTACAATTAACAGGAGATAATGCTAATTTATTGATTTTGATTGGAATGACAGCTTTTCTTACAGGAGTAACCAGAGCGCCATTTACCTCTGCAATTATTATTTTTGAAATGACTGATAGACATAGCATCATCTTTTTTCTTTTGTTAGGAGCTGTTCTCGCTTCTTTGGTTTGTAATTTTGTAACCAAGAGAGCTTTTTATGATGTTCTGAAAGAAAAATATATCGAAAAGGCTCTGAATCAAGAAAATATTGAAAAAAAATAAAAACAAATAGTCGTAATTTTCTATATTTGAAAAATATTTCAAAAAAGAACATAATTGAACACGCTTTTTGCGTGTTCTGTATTTTATAAAAGTTGTAAGAATCACGAAGTATGAATTTAAAAGATTTACAAAACGATTGGATTAATGAGTTCTCGAAACCATTAATTATAGCAGGACCTTGTAGTGCAGAATCAGAAGCACAGATAATGGAAACTGCACAAAGATTGAAAGAAAGTGGTGCGGAAGTTCCAGTTTTTAGAGCAGGAATTTGGAAGCCAAGAACCAAACCAAATGGTTTTGAAGGAGTAGGAGTTATTGGTCTTAATTGGCTTAAAAAAGTAAAAGACGAATTTGGTTTTAAAACAGCAACCGAAGTTGCCAATGCGCATCACGTTTATGCAGCGCTAGAAGCAGATGTAGATATTCTTTGGATTGGAGCGCGTTCTACCGTAAATCCTTTTACCGTTCAAGAAATTGCTGTTGCATTAAAAGGAACAAATAAACCTGTTTTGGTGAAAAATCCGGTAAATCCAGATTTAGCACTTTGGATTGGAGCTTTAGAAAGACTTTTAGGTCAAGATGTGAAAAACTTAGGCGTTATTCACAGAGGATTTTCATCTTATCAAAAAACAAAATATAGAAATTTACCCAATTGGCAAATCGCATTAGATTTTAAACATCAGTTTCCGAATATTCCTATGTTTGTAGACCCTTCTCACATTTGTGGTAGAAGAGATTTGCTTTCAGATGTTACTCAGGAAGCATTTAACGTAGGTTACGAAGGAGCAATGATAGAATCTCACTGCAATCCAGATGCAGCTTGGAGTGATGCAGCTCAACAAATTACGCCAGAAGTTTTGGCTGAAATGCTTGGAAATCTACAAATCAGAAACTCAGATATTTCTGGATTTGATGAAGAAATGGGCAAACACAGAGCTTTAATTTCTGATATCGACTTCCAATTAATAGAATTATTGTCAAACAGAATGAAAATTTCTGAAAAAATTGGAGCATTGAAGAAAGAAAATAATATTGCTATTTTCCAGCCAGACCGTTGGAAAGTGATTGCAGAATATGCCTCTGCAAGAGCCGAAGAATCTGGAATGGGCAAAGATTTTATAGAAAAAGTTTTCAAAGCCATTCACGAAGAATCCATTGAAGTTCAAAATAATATAATGATTGATAAATAAAAAGAAAACACGCTGAAAAGCGTGTTTTTTTATTGTGAGAAGATTTCGTAAATTTCCAAAAAAAAATATTCATAAAACTTCTAAAATGAAGCATAAAAAATTAAAAATTCTAATTATAGTTTGGATTTTTCTAATCTTAATAAACTATTATTACATGCCATATTTTATTCTTCCACTTGTTTGGTTATTAAATGTTTTAGTCTTACTTGTAATTGTTTTAATTCAATTAATTAAAATATTTAAAGAGCGAAAGAATATTTCAAGACAAAGAATTGTAATTTTTATTTCAGTTTCATTAATCACATTTTTCTCTTTTTATAAATTTTATGGTATTCCAAATTTATTTATAGAAAAACTAGATTGGATTATTTTAAAAGAGAAACGTAAAGATATTGTTTCTGATGTAAAAAAGGGAATTTTAAAATCTAATGTTAGTTGGAATAATGTAGTTTGTGAACTTCCTTTTGAGTTTCCAGTTGTTTCTAACGGAGGAAATGATATATGGATTTCTAAAAATAAAACCAATCAAAAATACACTGTAAAATTTTGGGTTTTTAGAAATTTCTTTGATTCACCTTCTACATATTTAATTTATACTGAAGATGACCAAAATATAAAATATTATAATGAAAAAATAAAAAATGACCCAGAAAGAAACTGGAAAATTGATAATAATTGGTATAGGATTTTTGGAGATTAAAGTTTATTGAACACGCTGAAAAGCGTGTTTTTTTATTGTGAGAAGATTTCGTAAATTGCACAAAAGAAATTCGTTTTGAAAGGACTCATCACAAAATCTACAGGAAGTTGGTATCAAGTTTTAGATTTGGAAACTCAACAAGTTTTCGAAGCGAGAATTCGTGGGAAATTTAAACTAATAAAAACTAGACTTACCAATCCTTTGGCTGTGGGTGATTTTGTAGAATTTCAACTAGAGAAAGATGATATTGCATGGATTACCAAAATAGAACCTCGCAAAAATTATCTGATTAGAAAATCTGTGAATTTATCTAAAGAAGCGCACATTATTGCGAGCAATTTAGATTTGGCGTGTATTATTTTCACCTTGCAATCTCCTGAAACATCTTTAGGATTTTTAGACCGATTTTTGGCGTGTTGCGAAGCGTATAATATTCCCGTTCTCATCCTTTTTAACAAAATTGATTTATTGAATTTTGAAGAAGTTGAATTAGTAGAAGAATTACAAGCTATGTACGAAAATTTAGGTTATCAAACGTTGCAAGTTTCTTCTGCTGAAAAATTGAATTTAGAAAAACTTCAAGAAATTTTAAAAGATAAAACGTGTGTTTTTTTCGGTCATTCTGGTGCTGGAAAATCTACTTTGGCAAATGCACTTCAACCTGATTTGAAATTGAAAACCAACGAAATTTCCGAAACGCACAACAAAGGAAAACATACCACTACTTTTGCTCAAATGCATTTTTGGCATTTTGGCGGTGCTGTAATAGACACACCTGGAGTTCGTGAATTTGCAATGATAGATGTAGAAAAAGAAGAAATTCAACATTATTTTCCGGAAATTTTTGAAAAAGGAAGAGCTTGTAAATTTCATAATTGTAAACACATAAACGAGCCAAAATGCGCTGTTTTAGATGCGTTAGAAACTGGTGAAATTCTAGAAAGCAGATATATCACTTATCTTAAATTGATGGAAGAAGCAGATGAGCAAAATCAGTTGTAATTTATGATTGATTTTATTGATAATCAGTATCTTTACATAGAAAAAGATTTTTTATTATCTTTGCATTACCAAACATAGAATAGATTAATGACGAACCCGTTATTTTACGCTAAAATATTGCTTTTCGGAGAGTACGGAATCATAGAAGATTCTCAAGGATTAACCTTACCGTACAGTTTCTACAAAGGCACACTTAAATTCTCTGAAAATCAATCTGATTTCGAGAAAAAATCAAACGAATCTCTATCTAAATACGCTCAATATTTATCTGAATTAAATCTTCCAGAGTCTTTTAAAATAAATGTAGAAGCCTTCAAAAAAGATATAGAAAAAGGATTATTTTTTGATTCTAATATTCCGCAAGGTTATGGAGTAGGAAGTTCTGGAGCTTTGGTGGCTGCAATTTTCGAAAAATATTCTTTTATTAAATATAATCCGGAAGAAATTTCTAAAAATCAATTAAAAGATTTGAAAAAAGTTTTCGGAGAGTTAGAGTCTTATTTTCATGGTAAATCTTCTGGAATCGACCCATTGATTTGTTACATGAACCTTCCGATTCTCATTGAAAACAAAGAAAGCGTAGACAAGGTTTCTATTCCTAAAGAAGAAGCCGGAAAAGGCGCTATTTTCTTAATAGATTCTGGTTCTGTTGGCGAAACTGGACCAATGGTTCAAATATTTTTTGAAAAATTAAAAAATGAAGGTTTCAGAAAAACTTTGAAAGAAGAATTCATTAAGTACAATAATGCTTGTATCGATACTTTCTTGAACAAAGAAATGACACCGTTTTTCAAACATTTGAAAGACCTTTCTAAATGGGCTTATGTTCATTTTAAACCGATGATTCCTACCAATCTTTACAACGCTTGGAAAAAAGGTCTTGATACCAATGCTTATTACTTAAAACTCTGCGGAAGTGGAGGAGGTGGTTATATTCTTGGTTTTGCTAAAGATTATGAAAAAGCAGACAAAATGCTAGAAGGCTTCAATAAAGAAGTGATTTATAGATTTTAAGATTTTTTGTAAAGAAGTCTGAAATTTTCAAATTTTTTCTCTGAAATCTGACATCTAAAATCTCAAATCTAATGAGTAACAATCCCATTCTTCATCGTTTATCTCAATTGGTGAGTTTGCTTTTAGGAGCGAGGATTTTTGTATTGGCATTGTTCACATTTACGCTATATGTTTCTACTTTTTTTCTTTTTAACCAAGAAGAAAGTCTCAGAAAATTTGTTTTCGATTATAAAGTTCATGGAATTATTCTATGTGCGATGCTGAGTATTGCAGCAGGCGGAATTATCAATCGTTTTTATGACAAGGAGAAAGACGAAGTAGAAAAGCCATTTAGAAGCAGATTACAAAGTTTTTTAAAGGAAAAATATTTCTTGTACAGTTATGTTATTCTCAATATTTTTTCATTGGGAATTTCTGCAATGCTTTCTTGGAGAATTCTTATTTTTTTCTTGATTTATCAATTTATTATTTGGTTTTACAGTCATAAATTGAGCAAAATGCTCATTATTAATAATCTTACTTTTGTGAGCTTGACACTATATCCATTTTTTGGATTATTAGTTTACTATAAGCATTTTTCGTATAAATTATTTTTAATGGCAGCGTTCTTATTTTTAATTATGTTGACCATTGATTTGATTAAAGATGTGCTCACCAGAAATGTAGATAGAGTTTTCGGTTACAATACAATTGCTAATATTTTCGGGAAAAAAGTAAGTTATATAGTTATAGGATTTGTGATTTTTGCAAATGTTTTGATTTCTATTTTATTACTTTTCTTCATCCCGAGAACCAATTACATGCTAGGTTATTTCTCATTAAGTATTCTTTTTTTCGTAATGATGAGTTTTCCTATTCTTACATATCAAAAATCTAAATTATTTTGGGTAATCAATTTCTTTAGAATTTGGGTTTTTATTGGCGTCATTTTTATGCTTATCAATGGCATTTTTGAAAGGTTTTAATCTTTATTAAATGCTTGAATTTCCCAAGTAGATTTAAGAAATTATAAATTGGAAAGTAGTGTTCTGCTGATAAGTTTCGCCTTTTCTTAAAATAGCATTTGGGAAATTTTCGTGATTAGGAGCATCTGGAAAAACTTGAGTTTCAAAACAAATTCCGCTTTCTGTGTGATATTCTACCGATTCTTTATTTTGAAGTTCAGCAGAAGTTTTTCCGCCAATGTAAATCTGTACAGCAGGTTGGTCTGTGTAAACTTTCATGGTTAAACCATTTTTCACACTTTCTAAAATAGCTGCAGGTTCTGTATTGTTCTTTAAAACAAAACAATGGTCTATTCTAGCCACTACGTTTTTAGAACTTCTGAAATCAAAAGTGTGGTTTTCCATAGGTATGAAATTTCCTGTAGGAATGTTTTCTGCATCTAATTCTAAGAATTTTTCAGCATTAATTTGTAATTTTTGGTCAAGAGTATTTCCTGAAATTCCGTCAAGGTTAAAATATGCGTGATTGGTGAGGTTTAGAAGCGTGTCTTCTGTAGTAGTCGCTTTATATTTGATATTTAATTCGTTTTCATTAGTTAAAGTATAGGCTACTTCTATGGTAACATCTCCAGGATAAAATTCGTTGGCTTTGCTTAGATAAGAAAAGGTAAGCGTATTGGTTTCTTCGTTGTAATTTTCAAAATTCCAAGCGATGTTACTTAATTGGTATTTTCCGCCGTGTAAATGGTGTTTCCCATGGTTTTGGTCTAATTGAATGGTTTTTCCGTTCAGTTGAAATTGAGCGTTTTTAATTCTTCCTGCAAATCTTCCTACCACTGCATTAAAATATGGAGAAGCACCAACTTCGAATGCTTTTATATATTCATCAATCGAATGGAATCCTAAAACCACGTCTATTTTACCATTTTTGGCGGGAACATAGAGCGAAAGTAGTGTTGCGCCATAATTAGTGATGTTTGCTTCTACTCCATTTTTATTAGAAATTTTGTATTCTGATACATTGTTTTTGACTGGTGTAATAATTACATTATTTTTAGAATTCATTCAATTTTTTTAAGATTTCAAAATTAAGTATTAGTTTGATTAAATTCTTTTTTTTGGTGAAAAATCATAATGATTTATGACAAAAATGTTAAAACTTATTTTTGTACCTTTGCAAAAATTTATTATTTATGAGCAGAGAAAGAAATTCAGGGAAAAGTAACAATAGAAATTCTGAGAGGAGACCTTCCTCACCAAAAAGCTCAAAACCTTCATTTGATAAACCAAAGAGAACCAGAGGAACTGACACCCCGAAAAGAGGTGGCGAGAAAACTTTTGATTCTAGAGAGAAATATGTAAAAGGTGATCTGAAGTTAAGCAAAAAGCCTTTCAAAAAATTCGAAAAAGACGAAGACAAAGCAAAATCTTTCGTTCAGAAAAGACGTTTGGAAAAGCTCTCAAAATCTGAAAACAAAGAAACTATTCGTTTAAATAAATATATTGCCAATTCAGGGATTTGCAGTAGAAGAGAAGCAGATGAATTGATTGCTCAAGGTTTGGTAGAAGTAAATGGTAAAGTAATTACAGAATTAGGTTACCAAGTACAGAAAACAGATAGAGTGGTTTTTGACGGGCAAGGAATTACACCAGAAAAACCGGTGTATGTTTTACTAAACAAACCAAAAGGTTATATTTCTACAACCAAGGACGAAAAAATGCGCAAAACCGTAATGGATTTAGTGGCAAATGCTTCGCCTTATCGTTTATTTCCTGTTGGAAGACTAGACAGAAGTACCACTGGAGTTATTCTATTGACGAATGATGGACACATGACAAAAAAATTGACGCATCCATCATTTAACATGAAAAAAATCTATCACGTTACCCTTGATAGAAAAATCTCTAAGGAAGATATGCAAGCCATTGCAGACGGAATTAGACTAGAAGAAGGTGTAGCAGAAGTAGATGCTATTTCTTACATCGATGGAAAACCTAAAAATGAGGTAGGAATAGAAATCCACATCGGATGGAATAGAGTAGTTCGTAGAATTTTCCAGAAAATGGGCTATGAAGTAGAAGCACTAGACAGAGTAATGTTTGCAGGACTTACCAAGAAAAATGTGAAAAGAGGCTACTGGCGAATTCTTACAGATTTAGAAGTCAACAATCTGAAAATGTTGTAATAAAATAAAGAAATTATAGAGCGTTTTATAACGCTCTTTTTTATTTTTTTGCCTAAAAAAAGTGAGAAAATCTTTACACAATCTTTCTGACGTAAACGAAATTATCAATAGAATACATCTTCTACATGAGAATTCTCCTAGAAAATGGGGAAGCATGACTATTTCTCAAATGATGGTGCATTGTGCTAAAATTCTAGAAGTTCCCAATAAAAATTTGCAACTGAGACATCCTCATTTTCTAATTCGGCTTATTGGTGTAGCTACCAAGTACGAGCTCAGAATTTTCAATAACGGAATTCCGCATAATATGCCCACTTTCAAAGAAGTGATAGTAAACGAAACCTGTGATTTTTTAGAAAGTAAAAGATATTTATTGGCAACTTTAGATGAATATGTTTGGAATGCATCACAAAATAATTTACCCAAAACTCACCAATTATTCGGGAAAATGACGAAATTTGACTGGGGATTTTTAGAGTATAAACATCTTCATCATCATTTAAAACAATTTAATGTATGAGTATTTTTAATAATTTATTTGGCGGAAATTCTAATGGCTCTTCTTTGAAAGAGTTTTGGGATGAAATACAGTCTTCAGAAGATTTAGAAAATGCAATAGAAGCATCAAAACTAGGAAAAGTAGTGATTTTCAAACATTCTACAAGATGCATGATTAGCAAAACAGTTCTTAGAAATTTTGAAAGACAAATAGAATCAGAAACGCTTGATTTGCCAAAATTTTACTATTTAGATTTATTAAATCATCGAGATATTTCTAATGAAATTACCCAAAAATTTTCGGTGGTTCATCAGAGTCCACAAATTGTAGTCATAGAAAACGGTCAAGTTATTCATCATTCTTCACATGATAATATTGATTTAAGTCTTATCTTAGCATTATAAAAACAAAACAATTGGAAAATTTTCAATTTCAAATTTCTAGATTACTTGATGCTCCTATAGAAATCGTACAGTTTTGTAGTGAGAAAATCAAAGTAAAAAACGTACAAAAAGGCGAGTTTTTCTTACAACCCGGCGAAGTATGTAATGATACATTTTTTGTGAATAAAGGCTTACTAAGAATGTACAGTATTGATAAAAACGGAAAAGAACACATCTTGCATTTTGCTCCCGAAAACTGGATTTTAGTAGACCGAAGTAGTCTTTATCTTAATCAACCTTCAGATTATTACATAGATGCAGTAGAACCTTCAGAAGTTTTGGTGCTTTCGCCAGAATATTTTGATTTTTTAGCTGAAAATCAACCTTCAGTTATTGTAAAACAGAATGTTCTATTGCATAAACATGTAAGCAGTCTACAAAAAAGAATTACTCAATTATTGGGTGCGACAGCAGAAGAAAGATATGTAGATTTTTTGAAAACTTATCCTAATATTTTTGAAAGAGTTCCACAATGGATGGTGGCGTCTTATCTAGGAATTACCCCAGAAAGTTTGAGCCGTGTGAGAAAAGAATTGGTACGGAAAAAATAATTTTCTATATTTATCAAAAAAACACAAATGGAATTTAGTAAATTGGTCAAAGGATTCGAAGTCTCTGAAGAAGGGCATAAAATCGGGCATATCGATTTTAATATTGTAAATGGAGTGATGAAAATTACTCATACAGAAGTAGATAAAAAACATTCTGGTAAGGGAATTGCTACAGAATTGGTAAAAACTGCTGTAGAATATGCAAGGCATAAAAACTTAAAAGTGAAACCACTTTGTTCGATTGCTTCGCATGTATTGAAAAAGGATAATTACTCAGATATTTTAGAATAAAAAAGGAACTTCAATTGAAGTTCCTTTAGTTTTTAGTTATTTTTAGAAAAGCATTTCTGGTACATTTTCGTCAATGATTAATTTTCCAGCAGTAGCTTTTTTAATATCTTCTACAGAAACTCCAGGAGCTCTTTCTAAGCAATGAAATGCGCCATCTTTTACTTCGTAAACACCTAATTCTGTTACGATTTTTTTAATACATTTCACTCCAGTTAAAGGCAAAGTACATTCTGGTAAAAGTTTGCTTTCGCCATGTTTGTTCACTTGTTGCATGGCTACGATAATATTCTTCGCCGAAGCCACTAAATCCATTGCACCGCCCATTCCTTTCACCATTTTTCCAGGGATTTTCCAATTGGCAATATCTCCATTTTGTGAAACTTCCATTGCGCCAAGAATTGTTAAATCTACTTTTTGAGCTCTAATCATCCCAAAACTTGTTGCGCCATCAAAAATAGATGCTCCTTTTAATAAAGTAACGGTTTGTTTTCCTGCATTAATAAGGTCTGCATCTTCTTCGCTTTCCAAAGGAAAAGATCCCATTCCCAGAATTCCGTTTTCAGATTGTAGCACTACATTAAAACCTTCAGGAATGTAATTCGCTACCAATGTAGGAATGCCAATTCCTAAATTTACATACGTGTTGTTTTTTATTTCTCTTGCAATTCTCATTGCAATTTGTTCTTTTGTTAAAGCCATGATAAATAATTTGAAAATTTGAACATTTTAAAATTTGAAAATGATTAATTACGCTCCTTTACTTGTGGAAATTATTTTTGATAAGGGCGTCGGTGACATTTTCGTGGTCCGGGTGGC
>CAZHCK010000080.1:0-11216 GCA_964530915.1 uncultured Cloacibacterium sp.
TATTTGTTTTCAATGAAAATAACACAATTTCAAAATAAAAAATCACGCCAAAAGCGTGATTTTCAATACTTTATAAAAAATTATGATTAGAATAATTCTTTTCTAATAATGTTTTGACTTCTTTCTGGGCCTACAGAAACCAAGTAAACATTAATTCCTAGATATTCCTCTATAAAACCAATATATTTCTTAGCGTTTTCTGGCAATTCATCAAATGTTCTAGCAGTGGTAATATCTTCTGTCCAACCTGGTAAATCTGTGTAGATTGCTTCGTAATCGTATAATTTCGTAGTAGAAGAAGTGAAATAATCAATAATTTTTCCGTCTTCTGTTTTATAATGCGTAGCGATTTTCAACGTATCAATTCCTGTAAGAACATCTAGTTTAGTAATCACCAAGTTATTGATACCATTTATCATACAAGCATGTTTAAGCGCTACTAAATCTAACCAACCCGTCCTTCTTGGTCTTCCTGTAGTTGCACCATATTCATGACCTACTTTTCTAATGTGTTCTCCTAAATCATTATCTAATTCTGTAGGAAAAGGACCGTGACCAACTCTAGTAGTATAAGCTTTGGAAACACCAATTAAATTCTGTAAAGAAGTTGGCGGAACTCCTGCTCCTGTACAAACTCCACCTGTAGAAGGCGAAGAAGAAGTTACGTAAGGATAAGTACCGAAATCTATATCAAGCATCAATGCTTGCGCTCCTTCGAAAAGGATATTTTTATTATCACGAATCGCTTCGTTTAATTCTAATTCTGTATCTACAATTCTATCTTGAAGTTGTTTTCCAATTTCTAAAAATTCATTGTAAATTTCATCAAAACTCATTGCTGGTTTTCCAAAATATTTCTCGAAAAGATTGTTTTTGATTTTGAGATTTTTTTCAATTTTTTCTTTTAAAACTTCTGGATTCAAGAGGTCAATCATTCTGATTCCTACTCTTGCAATTTTGTCTTCATAACAAGGTCCGATTCCTTTCTTGGTCGTTCCAATTTGCGTTCCTCCCAATTCCTCTTCTCTGTACGTATCAAGCATGATATGATAAGGCATAATTACATGCGCTCTTCTACTGATGAAAACGTGGTCAGTTTTATAACCTTTAGCTTCTAATTGTCCTATTTCTCGTAAAAAAGCTTTAGGATTTACCACTACTCCATTCGCAATAATGCATTTTCCTTTGCACTGTAAAACTCCAGAAGGAAGCAAGTGTAGTACAAACTTATCTTCGCCTACATAAACAGTGTGACCAGCATTGTCACCGCCTTGAAAACGAACTACATAATCTGATTTAGCTGAAAGAACATCGGTAATTTTTCCTTTACCTTCATCTCCAAATTGAAGACCAACAACAACGTAAGTTGACATAAATTTTTAGAATTTTTTATTAGATTTTTACAAAGGTAATTGTAAAAAACCGTATCGCCAAATTAAGTTTTCACGAATTTACAACCTGAAAAATTTCATTCCTTTTGATAGCTGCTTTCCGTGAATATTCCTTAAATTTATGCCGCCATTTTTTTGAGTTAAAGAAATTTAGCCCTAAAATTGCTTTCATTTCAAATAATAAGATTCTTTATGAAAAAAATAGTTTTAGCTTCCGCGTTAGCTTTTTTAGCAAGTTGCGCATCACAAAACACCACAACTCCATCATCGTTTGATTGGAAAGGAGCCAATGTATATTTCGCAGTGACCGATAGATTCAATAATGGAAATCCTGATAATGATGTCAATTTCAACAGAACCGAAAAAGCAGCTGTTTTAAGAGGCTTTGAAGGCGGTGATATAAGAGGTGTCATTCAAAAAATAGACGAAGGTTATTTCAATAAATTAGGAATTAACGCAATTTGGCTTACTCCAATTGTAGAACAAATTCACGGAGCTACAGACGAAGGAACAGGTCTTACTTATGCTTTTCATGGATATTGGACAAAAGATTGGACCGCTCTTGACCCAAACTTTGGAACTGAGGAAGATTTAAAAGAATTAGTAGAAAAAGCACACCAAAACGGAATAAGAATCGTATTAGATGCCGTGATTAATCACACTGGTCCCGTTACTTATGCAGACCCAGAATATCCTAACAAATGGGTAAGAACAGAACCACAATGTACTTACAATTCTTATGAAATGACCACAGCTTGTACTTTGGTTAAAAATTTACCAGATGTACTTACAGAAAGTGATGAGAATGTAGGACTTCCGCCAATGTTAGAACAAAAATGGAGAAAAGAAGGCCGTTACGAAAAAGAAATGTCTGAACTGAACGTATTTTTCGTGAAAACTGGATTTCCGAGAGCGCCAAAATATTACATTATGAAATGGCTGGCTGATTATATCGTAAAATATGGAATCGATGGTTACAGAATAGACACTTTGAAACACACCAATGAAGACGTTTGGAAAGACTTCAAAAAAGTTTGCGACCTTGCTTTTGCAGAATATAAATTAAACAATCCTAAAAAAATTCTAGACAACTCACCATTCTTCACCATTGGAGAACTTTATGGTTATGGAATCTCTCAGAAAAGATTGTATGATTTTGGAGATAAAAAAGTCAATTATTACCAAAACGGATTGAATTCTTTAATTAATTTCGATTTCAAAGGAGATGCCAATAAATCTTATGAAGAAATTTTCAGCAATTATGATCAAATTTTGCACGCAGACCTTTCTGGAAATACCGTGATGAACTACATTTCTTCTCACGATGACGGTGGTCCTTTTGACAAAGAAAGAAAAAGAAATTACGAAGCGGGAACCAAACTTCTACTCGCTCCTGGAATTTCACAAGTTTATTACGGCGACGAAACGGCTAGAAAATTAATCGTGGAAGGCGCAACTGGTGATGCCAACCTAAGAAGCAATATGAATTGGGACGAGGTAAAAAACAATCCTGAAACCCAAAAAGTATTAACACACTGGCAAAAACTAGGTCAGTTCCGTAGAAATCATGCAGCAGTAGGTGCTGGTAAACATCAAATGGTTTCTAATTCTCCGTATTGGTTTACCAGAACTTACAAAGACGACAAAGTTTTAGTAGGTTTAGATTTAAATTCTGGAGTAAAAGAAATTTCTGTTGCAGGAATTTTCGAGAACGGAACGAGGTTAAGAGACGCTTATAGCGGAAAAACTGCAAAAGTTACTAACGGAAAAGCTTCCATAGATTCAGAATTTGGCATAGTTTTGTATGAAAAGTTATAATTAAAATTCTGTTTTTAAAAAATATGAAAAAGTTTATCCTATTGTTTGCGCTTCTTATCTTTGGTTGGGGAGTCTCGCAACAAGTGCCAAAGGTTTTGAAAACCAAGTTTTCTAAAGAAGCTTTGGCTCAAAAAGTAACAGATATCAATGGTAAAACCATCAGTATTTCTAAAATTTTAGAACAAAATAAAGGAAAAATTGTGGTGCTCGATTTGTGGGCAAGTTGGTGTAGAGATTGTATACAATCTATGCCAAAAGCTAAGGAATTAGAAGATAAAAATCCGAATGTGAAATTTATTTTCCTTTCTCTAGACCGAAACGAAGAAGCCTGGAAAAAAGGATTACAAAAATATGACATGACCCAAAAAGAAAATTATTGGTTTCATGTAGGTTGGAAAAATGATTTTAATAATTATATAGACCTCAACTGGATTCCGAGATACTTGGTAGTCAATCAAAAATCAGGAATTGCAAAATATTACGCGATTTCTCCAGATGACCCAGAGATTCAGAAAACAATAGATGAATTATCAAAATAAAAAAAGTCAGAGTAATTACACTCTGACTTTTTCTTTATATAAAAGGTGTTTGTAAAAAATCATTGAGCGGCTTCATGGCTTTGAAAATTTTAGCGAAATCCTTAACCGCATTTTCGCTGAGCAATTGTTCATCAGAGATAGGATGTGTTACGATAAAATGTTTGAGTTTCAAATATTCAGCCATTTTATCGTCTTTTTCAAAACCTTGAGGTACTTTTTTCAGTTTATCTTCTACACTTAATCCTCGAAAATAATTTCTGAATTCATCTTGTTCTAAAATCGCTTTAAACTCGTCACCAAAAGCAGAAATTTCTTGTCTTATCGTCTTTAAAACTGTTGGTTCTGGCTTATAAACACCACCTGCTAGAAAAGATTTTCCGGGTTCTATATGCAGATAATATCCTGAAATTTTATTGCCTTTCCCCATTCCTAAACCAGCTCCGAAATTGGTTTTATAAGGTGTTTTATCTTTAGAAAACCTTGTATCTCTATAAATTCTAAAAACAGATTTTTTAGCCTCTAGTTTTTCCATTTCTTCATCAAAATCCGCCATTTCTTCTATTAATTTCTCCACAAAAGAAATCACATCTTGTTGCGCTTCTTGATAAAGCGTTTTATTTTCATTAAACCATTCTCTGTTGTTATTCTTTTCTAAATTTCTAAGAAATTGAAGGGTGGATGATTGCATACTGTAATTTATTTATTCAAAATTAATGAATTTCTCAGAAACCTTTCGCTCCTACGGAGCTCAATTTAACAACAAATCGCTTTTCTACAAACCTTTTGCTCTTAAAGAGCAAAATTAAAACATCTATCAACACTCTACCACTTCCAGCTTCCATCATCCTGCAAAATTTCAAAAATCCCCAATAAAACCCTATTTTTTTTATTAAAAATAAAATCACTATCTTTGCCGCTTAATTATTATAGACGATCTTTAAATGAATTTATTTACGGAATCCAATTTAAGTCCTGATTTATTGAAGGCAATTGGCGAACTCGGCTACGAACAGCCGACAGAAATCCAGAAACAGACTATTCCTTTTATCCTTTCGGATACTCGCGATCTCATCGCACTTGCGGCAACAGGAACAGGCAAAACAGCAGCATTTTCGCTTCCGATTCTGGATATGATAGACGACGCAAGTCGTAAAATCCAGTTATTAGTGCTTTGCCCTACTCGTGAACTTTGCCTTCAGATTACCAAAGACATTAAAAACTATACAAAGTACCTTCCTAACCTAAAAACTACCGCAGTTTATGGAGGAAGCAGTATTACAGACCAAATTCGTTCACTTCGTGAGAAACCACAGATTATTGTAGGAACTCCAGGACGTGTAATTGATTTAATTGGTAGAAAAGCTTTAGATTTTTCAGAAATCCATTGGCTCGTTTTAGACGAAGCTGATGAAATGCTTTCTATGGGTTTCAAAGATGATTTGGAAACTATTTTAAACGAAACACCTTCTGAAAAACAAACGTTACTTTTCTCTGCTACGATGAGCAAAGAGGTAGAACGTATTACCAAAAATTATTTGACCAATCCACACAGGATTTCTGTAGGTTCTATTAACGAAGTTAAGAAAAACATTAAGCACGAATATTATGTGGTAGGTTACAGACAAAAGAAAGAAGCCCTAAAAAGATTATTGGATGCCAATCCTAATCAGTATTCTATTATTTTCTGTAGAACAAGAATGGAAACTCAGGAAGTTGCAGATTTCTTGATGCAAAATGCTTATGCAGCAGATGCACTTCATGGTGATTTATCTCAAGCGCAAAGAGATACGGTAATGAAAAAATTCCGTTTGAAAAACATTGATATTTTGGTTGCAACGGACGTAGCAGCTAGAGGTTTAGATGTTAATTCTCTTACGCACGTAATTCACTACTCGCTTCCAGATGATCCAGAAGTTTTCGTTCACAGAAGTGGTAGAACTGGTAGAGCTGGTAAAGATGGTATTTCTATGTCTTTAATTAAACCTGAAGAATCTAGAAAACTAAAACAAATCAAACTTTCTACAAAAATTGAAATTGTAGAGAAGAAAATTCCAACGGGTGAAGAAATCATCAAAGCTCAAGTAGAAGGTGTTTTCGAAAAACTGTTTACAGAACACGAAGATTTATTTACTTTTGATGACAGCCTTATCCCAGATTTATCTGCATTCTCTAAAGAAGAATTGGTTCACCAATTATTACAATTACAATTAAGAGACTTAGCACTTTTCTACAAAGACAAAAAAGACTTGGCAGACCAAAAATTCTCAAATGATAGAGATGACAGAGGTAGCAGAAGAGAGCGTGACAGAGATAGAGGAAGAGACAGAGACAGAGGAGATAGAGGAAATCGTTTTGAAAGAGGTGACAGAGACGGAGGAAGAGAAAGAGGAGGAAAACCAAAACGAAGAAATGAAAACATGACCAGATTCTTCTTTAATCTTGGTAAAAGAGACAATCTAAAGAAAATGGACATGCTAGAAATCATCAATAAAGCTACGGCTAAATCTAAAAAACGTGCCGATATTGGTGACATAGAAATCCTAGAAAAATTCTCATTCTTTGAAGTTGAAAAATCTTTCAAAGATGAAGTTCTAAAAGGTTTACAAACTCAGAAATTCAAAGGAAAAGATATGCGCGCCGAAGTGGCCAACTAATTTTTTCTTACATAATATAAAAACGCTACTTTTTCGGTAGCGTTTTTTTATTTTGTGTACATTTGTATAGGGATAAAATTTTTAAAGTTATGGTAAACATTTATTTTATATGTTAATTTAACATTACCGTAACATTAATTTTCTTTATTATGATTAGCTTCGCATCACTCAAAAAAAGCATTCTAATGATACGCAAATTTTGCATTATCTTTATTTTTACTTTTGCTCTTTTCGCAAAATCCCAAACCAATAGTTCAGAACATCTTTCTGGTTTTGCTGTAGTTTCACTCAATTACAAACATAACCCAAAATGGAATGCTTACTTAGAATTACAAGAGCGTTCGATAGAAGATTTTAGCAAACCCGATTATTATGAAATCAAAGGAGGAATAGGTTATAATCTTAATAATAGCAACCAATTTTTCGTAGGTTTAGGAAGATATGCAACCTACAAAGAAAGCAGAATTGCCAATGAAGAATTCAGAATTTGGCTACAACACACTTACTCCATTAATGTAGATAAATTAAAGATTGACAATAGAATACGTCTTGAAAAACGCTTCTTTCATAACGCAATTACAGACGTAAACACCAATGACGAAAGATACAGATTCAGAACTGCAGTAACACTGCCTCTTAACAGTGATAAAATGGCTCCTAAAACTATTTTTGCGAATGCTTTTGACGAGCTTTTCATTGGTCCAAATGGAGATTTATTTAAGAGAAATAGAATTTTCGGAGGTGTAGGATATGTATTTAGTTCAAGCGTTTCTACCAATCTAGGCTATATGTGGCAAAGAGAGCTTAATCCTAACCTTAGAAGCTTACATTTCTTGTATTTAGCATTTAATTTTACCTTAGACAGAGCTAAACTCGGGCATCACGAACCTTACAACGTAGCAGATTAAGTTAATGTTAATAAAACTTAACAAAACTATAACAATCGCACCACATTTTTTTCAGAAATTTGCAACAAATTATAATTAAATATAAAACAATGGGAATTGGAAACATTTTCAGAGCATTTCAACCAAAAGACAAAATTTTCTTTGTATTGTTTGAACAAGTAGCAGAAAAATTGATAGACATGTCAAAAGAATTTCACGAAGGAATTACAGATTTTGACATCAATGATGATACTTTGTTAAAAAAAATGAGTGATTACGAGCATCAAATGGATGACCTTACTCACGAAATTTTTGTGCAATTAGGTGAAAACTTCATCACTCCTTTTGACAGAGAAGATATTAATTATCTTGCAGCTGGTTTAGATGACATCGCAGATTATTTATTTGCTTCAGCTAAATACATCTATTTATACAAGAGCCCAGAAGTAAAACAATATTCAGAGCTTTCTTTATTGATTTACAAATCTTGTGTAGAAATTCAAAACGCGATTAAAAACTTAAAAGAGTTTGCAAATCCTAAAGAGGTTAAAGAATCTTGCATCAAAATTAATTCTTACGAAAATATTGCAGATGATGTATTGAGCCAAGGAATCGTAGATGTTTTTGAAAGCAACGACCCAATCAAAATCATTAAAGTAAAATCAGTTTTAGAATATCTAGAAATTGTAACTGATAAAGCGGAAGACGTAGCCAATACCATTGAAAACATTGTTATTAAATACGCATAAATCTATTTTCATTAACCTTAAAAATTTATAGAGAATGGATTTCCCCTTACTATTAATCATCATTATTGCACTTGCATTAATTTTTGATTTTATCAACGGTTTCCACGATGCCGCGAATTCTATTGCAACCATAGTTTCTACTAAAGTACTATCGCCGTTTCAGGCAGTATTATGGGCTGCACTTTGGAATTTTGTTGCTTTTTTCTTTGCAGCATACGTCATCGGAGAATTTAAAATCGGTAATACCATCGCCAAAACAGTAAATGAAAATTACATTACCTTAGAAGTAATTTTTTCAGGATTGATTGCGGCTATCGCTTGGAATCTATTAACCTGGTGGTTTGGTATTCCTTCATCATCATCACACACACTTATCGGTGGTTTCCTAGGAGCTGCTCTTATGCATGCTTTAGTTCTAGACTACAATGCTGTAGCTCTTGCTCATCCAGATTTCACCTTAATAGAAAAAATTAAGTACGCATTTAGTGAACTCTTTACCCAAAACGTAGTAAAATATGAAAAGGTAATACCTATCTTTTTATTCATATTTTTAGCGCCAATCATTGGGATGATTGTTTCAGTAATCATTACTTTAATCATTGTGTATTTTTCTAAAAAATCTAATCCACACAAAGCTGATCAACAATTTAAAAAATGGCAGTTGTTTTCTTCTGCACTATTCAGTTTAGGTCACGGATTAAATGATGCTCAAAAAGTAATGGGAATCATAGGTGCTGCTGTTATTTATTACCACGTAAATATGATTGGTGGTACAGATGTATATGCCACTATGGAAAGCGCTGATCGTTTTAATCACTTCACCACGGATTACATTTGGGTACCATTCGTATCTTTCTTAGCCATCGGTTTAGGAACAATGAGTGGTGGTTGGAAAATTGTAAAAACCATGGGTACTAGAATCACTAAAGTGACTCCATTAGAAGGTGTAAGTGCTGAAACAGCTGGTGCGATTACCTTATTCCTTACCGATCACCTTGGTATTCCTGTATCTACTACACACACTATTACAGGTTCTATCATTGGTGTAGGTCTTACCAAAAGAGTTTCTGCAGTAAGATGGGGAGTTACCATCAGTTTACTTTGGGCATGGGTAATTACTATTCCTATCAGTGCAGTTATTGCAGCATTATGCTATCTTGGTGTAATCGCTTTATAAAAAATAATATTTTTAAAATAATATTGAAACTACTTGTCTTTACAAGTAGTTTTTCTTTTTTTTAAACCTTAAGAATTGTATTTTTGTAAAAATTAACATGTATGGAATTCATAGACAGATATCAAGAAATAGTTGCCAAAGCAATCGAAAAACACTCCTTCAAAAATAAGCCAACCGAACTTTACGAACCCATGAATTACATCATTTCTCATGGCGGAAAAAGATTAAGACCTATCATGGTTCTTATGGCTAATGAACTTTTTGGTGGAGACACAGAAAAAGCAATGAAACCAGCTCTTGCCATAGAGTTTTTCCATAATTTCACCCTCATTCATGATGATATTATGGATGAAGCACCACTCAGAAGAGGAAAACCTACCATTCATACTTTACACGGAATCAATATCGGCATACTTTCTGGCGATGCATTACTGATAAAAGCTTATCAATTTTTTGAAGATTTAGAACCAGAACTTTTCAAAGAATGTATTAAAATTTTCTCTGAAACAGGTGCAGTTCTTTGTGAAGGTCAACAAATGGATGTGAATTTTGAAACGATGGAAAACGTAACCTATGATGATTACATAGAAATGATTACCAACAAAACAGGAGTTCTAAGTGCCGCTTCATTCCAAATTGGAGCACTCATTGCTGGTGCTAAAAAAGAAGATGCAGAACTTCTTTATAATTTCGGAAAACACATTGGTATTGCATTCCAAATTATGGATGATTATTTAGATGTTTTCGGAAATGTAGAGCAATTCGGTAAAAAACACGCTGGTGATATTTTTGAAAATAAAAAGACCGTGCTTTATCTCCTTGCTATGGAACATGCCAATGAAGCAGAGAAAAAAGAACTCGATTTCTGGTATTCTAAAAAAACTGAAAATGTAGACAAAATCTACAGCGTAGAGAAAATTTTTAGAAGAAATAAAGTAGACGAAAAAGTGCTAAGACTTATCCAAAAACACAACGAAATAGGTCACGATTTCTTAAAACAAATAGACGCACCAGAAGAAAAGAAAAAACCTTTCATGGAATTGGCTAATTATTTATTGAGAAGAAACTCTTAAAATGAAATTCAGAACAGAAGTCAATATTCCTATTTCTGAAAAGAAAATCCTTTTAACCGACAGCATTTTTTCTGTCGGTTCTTGCTTTGCTGCAGAAATGTCTCAGTTGCTCAAAAACGGACAAATGCAGACGCTTTGCAATCCTTTTGGAACGATTTTTAACCCATTTTCGTTGAATATCGCCATCAAAAATCTACACAATTACAAAAAGTACAAAGAAGAAGATTTAATTCTCTATAATCAAGAGTACATTTCTCTAAACCACCACACTTCTTTCAACAGTTTTTATGCACATAAAACCCTAGAAAGAATCAATCAAAACATAGAAACAGGAAATCAATTTCTACAAAAAACCAATTGGGCAATTATCACCTACGGAACTTCATTTATCTATGAATTTTTGCCTAAAAATCAATTGGTGGCGAATTGTCATAAAATTCCACAAAAGTTTTTCAGCAAAAGGCTTTTAACAGATGAAGAATTGAAAAATTCCATCATAGAAACCATAGAAAATCTAAAAGATATTTGCGAAAATAACGTTCAAATTCTATTTACAGTTTCACCAGTTCGTCACACCAAAGATGGAATGACCGAAAATCAATTGAGTAAATCTAAGTTGATTTGTGCGCTTCATGAAACACTTCCCCATTTCGAAAACTGTCATTATTTACCGATTTACGAAATCATGATGGACGATTTGCGTGATTACAGATTTTACAAAGAAGACTTAATTCATCCTAATCAACAAGCGATACAATACATTTGGGAAAAATTCGGG
This sequence comes from uncultured Cloacibacterium sp., assembly GCA_964530915.1. Classification (GTDB taxonomy): domain Bacteria; phylum Bacteroidota; class Bacteroidia; order Flavobacteriales; family Weeksellaceae; genus Cloacibacterium. The sequence continues at coordinate 11,067 of CAZHCK010000080.1, forward strand.
AATGCTTATTTTTCAGAAGAAGTAAAAGATTTCATTACTGAAAACTACAAAATAAAAGCAGCTTTAGAACACAGACCAAATGACGAAAAATCCCCAAAATATTTGGAATTTTTAGAAAAATTAAAAGAAAAAATAGCGCTTCAACAACAG
>CAZHCK010000081.1:0-11208 GCA_964530915.1 uncultured Cloacibacterium sp.
GCTCCCTTAATTAAAGAATGTGAGAAATACCCTAATGATTTTAATGTAAAAATATGATAATTTAGACTTCCTGATGATAGACTTATTGTTTTATGATACATTGTTTAAAAATTATACTAAATTTGCAAGAATTAAAATATTATTATGAGTTGTGGATGTAATTCATCCGGAGATTCTAAACATTCTTGTGCTACAAAAAGCACTACAGGTTGCGAAAATGTCAATACTTGTGGGAATAGTTATAAATTGAGCGTCTTTGATTGGCTTTCTACCATACAAGCACCTAAACAGAATAAGTGTAATTTTGTAGAAGTTAGATTTAAGAACGATAGAAAATGCTATTTCAATAATGTAAACCAGTTGCCGCTTCATATTGGTAGCGTAGTTACAGTAGAATCTAATCCGGGTCACGATATAGGTGTAGTAAGTTTAACAGGAGAACTTGTTAAAATTCAGATGAAAAAGAAACATTTTTCTGAAGAGGCTGCCCTCAAAATTTATAGAGTCGCTACACAAAAAGATGTAGAGATTTGGCAAGATGCCAGAAAAAAAGAAGACCAAACAAAGATTCAGGCAAGAAAAATTGCTAAAAATCTAGGTTTGGAAATGAAAATTACCGATGTAGAATATCAAGGTGATGGCTCGAAAGCTACTTTTTATTATACCGCAGAAGGTAGAGTAGATTTCCGCCAATTGATTAAAGAATACGCTTCATCTTTCAAAACAAAGATTGATATGAAGCAAATCGGCTACAGACAAGAATCTGCCAAAGTAGGCGGAATAGGTTCTTGCGGTAGAGAATTATGTTGTTCTACTTGGCTTACAGACTTCCGTTCAGTAAATACCAATGCGGCAAGATATCAGCAGTTAAGTATTAATCCGCTGAAATTAGCAGGACAATGTGGTAAATTAAAATGCTGCCTTAACTTTGAATTAGACAGTTATGTAGATGCATTATCAGATTTTCCTTCTTCTAATACTATTCTAGAAACCGAAAAAGGAAGAGCTTTTTGTATCAAAATAGACGTTTTCAAAAAGAAAATGTGGTTTGCCTATGTAGATAATTCTATGGCTTGGTATGATTTAGATGTAGCTGAGGTTAAAAAAATGATGAAAATCAATACCAAAGGTCAGAAATCAATCCCATTAGAAGAATTGAAAACCTTCACGGGAGCAGATAAAATGGAAACGGTAGATTTAATTCAGGAGAATAATTTGGATAGGTTTGAGAAAAAGAAACCGAATAAGCATAGAAATAAAAATACAGGAAATAATAATAGAGCAGAGCAGGTAAACAAAGAGCCAGAAGCTCAAAAGGATAATAATAGACCTGAAAAAACCAATGCTCCTAAAAAGTTTAATAAAAACAAAAAAAGATTTCCTCCAAAAAGAAATAATAATGATTAAATATTTTCAGATATTTTTCGTTTCTATAATGCTTATTTCATGTTCCTATAATAATGAAGTGGTTTCTATGAATAAAGTAAACGGAACTTGGGATAAGAAAAAGGAACTGCTGTTCACTATGAATATAGAAGATACCAGCACTCCTAAAAACATTATATTTGTTGTAAGAAATAATAACGATTATCCATATAGTAATCTGTTTTTAATTACTTACCTCAAAGCTGAAAATGAGAAAAATTTTAAAATAGATACGCTTAACTACATCATGGCAAAACCTAATGGAGAATGGTTAGGAAAAGGTTTTGGCGAGACTAAAGAAATATTATTTCAATATAAAAACCAATATAAATTTCCGAAAAAAGGTAAATATATTATTGGTGTAAAACAAGGAATGAGAACCAATAGTCTAGTAGGGATTGAAGATTTGGGCGTAAAATTAGAAAATTCAACACAACCATAATCATTATATGGAAAACACTGTAAAACAAGGCAGCACACTTAATTTTCCGTTGCCACCCAAAAAGCAAAAAAACTTCGGTTATAAAAAATGGGTCAAATTCATTTGGCTTGGCTTAGGAGGAATAATTCTAGGAACAGCATTTTTGTTTTTTGCGGTATCTCAAGGAATTGTGGGAGATATGCCAGATGTAAATGAATTAGAAAATCCAGATATTTACGTAGCTTCAGAAATCATTTCATCTGATGGCGTTACCTTAGGAAAATTCGAGAAAGAAAAAACCATTCCGGTTACTTATAAAGATTTGCCACCACATTTAGTGTATGCATTAATGGCAAAAGAAGATGAACGTTTCCGTGAGCACTCAGGAATTGATTTACAGGCTTTTGCAAGAGCTGTAGCTTATGGTGGGAAAAGAGGAGGAGGTTCTACCATTTCTCAGCAGTTGGCAAAATTGTTGTTTACTAAAGGAGCTTCTCAAAATAAATTTCAAAGAGCTTTCCAAAAATTGAAAGAATGGTCAGTTGCAGTTAGTTTAGAAAAAAGATATACCAAAGAAGAAATCATCACGCTTTATTTTAATAAGTTTGATTTCTTACATAATGCAAATGGAATAGAACTCGCTTCTAGAATATATTTCAATAAACCGACCAAAGAACTTACACTTTCAGAAGCGGCTACTTTTGTAGCAATGCTCGAAAATCCAGTAAGAAATAACCCGATAAAATATCCTGAAAAGGCAAAAGACAGAAGAAATGTGGTTCTGGAGCAAATGCTTAAAACCAACTACATAGACCAAGCTACTTATGACAAAGTGGTGGCGGAACCCATTGTAGTAGATTTCCATCCTGTAGAATCTGTAGACGAAGGATATTCAGCTTACTATAAGCATTATCTGAGAAAAGAAATTAATAGTTATTTAGAAGAATACGAAAAAGAGACCGGTAAAGATGTAAATATTTATAGAGACGGTCTTAAAATCTTTGTAACCTTAGATTCTAAAATGCAGAAATATGCAGAAGAAGCCATTAAGGAACACATGACTAGTCTTCAGAAAAGTTTTGATGATGAACAACGCAGAAATCCTAATAGACCTTTCTATTTCTTGAAAAAAGATCAAATAGACGGTATTATGATGGCTGCAATGAAAAGAACAGGCAGATATAAACAATTAGTTGCAGAAGGTGTTTCAGAAGATTCTATTATGATGGATTTCAAAACGCCTACCAAAACCACCATCTTTACTTGGGAAGGAGAAAAAGAAACCGAAATGTCTCCGTATGATTCTATCAGATACCACAAGCAAATTGCTCAAGCAGGTTTAATGTCTATGGAACCTGCAACTGGCGATATTAAAGCTTGGGTAGGAGGAATCGATTGGAAACATTTTCAATATGACCACGTAAAACAAGGAAAAAGACAAGTTGGTTCTACATTTAAACCGTTTGTATATGCTACAGCAATTATGAATTTAGGAATGACTCCTTGTTCTACTGTTTCTAATGCTACTTATACTAAAGGAGATTGGGTAGTAGAAGGTAATGGTGGTAATCTTACTTTGAGAGACGCTTTAGCACATTCTAAAAACCCTGTTGCAGTAAGATTAATAGAATCTGTAAGTCCTAAAAAAGTAATCCAATTGGCTAGAGATTTAGGAGTAACAGAAGAAATGCCTAATGAATATGCAATCGCACTTGGTTCTACAGATATTACCATTTACGAAATGTTGGGAGCTTATAGTTCTTTTGCAAATTTTGGAAATTACATTAAACCAGAAATGGTTTGGCGTATAGAAGATGCTAATGGTAGAGTAATTAAAGAAGTGAAAAACGAAACCAAAGAAGTCATGAATGAAATGTACGCTTATACCATGATAGATTTGATGAAAGGTGTTGCAAGATTCGGTACAGCTTCTGGTCAGTTAAGAAGAATGGGAATTCCTGATACTGTAGAAATAGCTGGTAAAACTGGTACTACTCAGAACAACTCAGATGGTTGGTTCATGGGAATTACACCTAATCTTGCTACTGGAGTTTGGGTAGGCTGGGAAGATAGAGCAACCCACTTCTGGAGTACAGGTGAAGGTCAAGGTGCTAGAATGGCATTGCCAATTTGGGGAATTTTCATGAAGAAAATTTGGGCAGATAGAGAGCTCGGAATTACACCAGATGATAAATTTGCAAAACCTTCTAATTGGACGGGTGATTGCGCAGATTTACAAGGACTTGGTGGTTATGGAGACGATGGAGGATTACAAACCATAGACCAAATAAAAAATCCTAAACCGAAAGACAATCAGCCTAAAAACAATAAACCAAAAGAAGAAAATCTCAACGAAAATCTGAACAAAGACGAAGTAGATTTCAATCAATAAAAATGATAAACCGTTTCAATCTTATTTGAAGCGGTTTTTTCTTGAAAATCATTTAGTTTTGCAAAATGAATTTAGATAAAATTACACAGAAATATTTAGATCTTTTTCCAGGAGACTTTTCAGGAAATCCTGCGCAAAGACAAACGCCCAATTTCTTTTTTGCCCTTACTGATATTTATGGATTCAAAAAAGCGCAGTTATTGCACTTTAACGAAAATTTAGCTGAAGAAATTGGCTTGGGAAAAATTGAAAACCAAGAAGATAAAGACTTTTTGAATGCTACCAAACTTCCAGAAAACGTGAAAACTTTTTCTACCGCTTATGCAGGTCATCAGTTCGGACAATGGGCTGGTCAATTAGGTGACGGAAGAGCCATTTATGCAGGTGAAATTCAAAACTCTGAAGGGAAATCAACAGAAATTCAATGGAAAGGTGCGGGCGCAACTCCTTACTCTCGTCATGCAGATGGAAGAGCTGTTTTGCGTTCATCAATCAGAGAATATCTCATGAGTGAAGCCATGTTTCAACTGGGAATTCCTACTACAAGAGCGCTTTCTCTTTCGCTTTCTGGGGAAAAAGTTGCTAGAGATATAATGTACAACGGAAATGTAGATTTCGAGCAAGGCGCTGTGATTATTAGAACCTCGGAAACGTTTCTTCGATTTGGGCATTTTGAGTTGTTAGCAGCAAGAAATGAATTGGATACTTTACAAAAATTAGCAGATTTTACCATCGAAAATTATTTCTCAGAAATTGATAAAAATTCAACGGAGAAATATCTAGAATTTTTCAGAATAGTGGGCGAAAAAACCGCCGATATGATTGTAGAATGGATTAGAGTAGGATTTACACATGGCGTAATGAATACCGATAATATGAGTATTATTGGCAATACGATAGATTACGGCCCATTCTCGTTTTTAGATGAATATAATTTGAATTTTACTTCAAATACAACCGATTTACCAGGAAGAAGATACGCTTTCGGTAAGCAAGCACACATAGCCCATTGGAATTTAATTCAATTGGCGAATACACTTTTCCCATTAATTAAAGATGAAGCAGCGCTGGAAAAAATCTTAATTGATTACAGTGAAATGTTTTGGAAAAAGCATGATGAAATGATGGCTAAGAAATTCGGGTTTGAAAAATTAGAAAGATATGATGCAGATTTCTTTACTTCTTGGCAAAAATTGATGGAAGAAATTTCAATAGACTATACGTTGTTTTTCAGTCAATTAGAAAGCCTTGAAGAAGGTACAGATATCGTTGAGCATTTCAAAAAATCTTTCTATCAAAACTTGAATAAAGAACAAGAAACTTTGGTGATAGAATTTGTTGAAAATTACAGACAAAGACTTTCTTACAATCAAATTTCCAAAGAAGAAAGCCGAAAAATCATGCAAAAAGCCAATCCGAAATTTGTCTTGAGAAACTATCTGCTTTACGATTGCATTTCAGAAATGGAAGAAGGCAAAACAGAACTTTTTGATAAACTTTGGAAAGCTTTACAAAATCCTTACGAAGAAATATATCCAGAATTTTCTGTAAAAAGACCAGAAAAATATGAAGGAGTAGTGGGTTGCAGTTCACTTTCTTGTTCTTCTTAAGAATCTAACCACAAAAGAGACAAAAGAATGGTTTGAAAACAAAAATCTCAAAAATAAAAAAAGAAGTTTTTTCACCTTGTTTACTTTTGGAGGACTTAAAACGAATTTTATCTTTTTCTTTTTTGTGGTAAAAATATTTTTTAGAAAAAAATTTCTGTGAAAATCTGTGTAATCTGTGAGAAACCAATACTTTTGCAAAAATTTTATCCTTGAAAAAATTCAAAGACACTTTAATACTGATTTTCCCAAGCAATGGGGTAGAATGGATTTTGTTCATCATTTTTCTTACTTCTTACGGAATTTTAGGAAGTTATATCGCCCTGAATTACAGAATTATATTTGATGATAGAATTCCTTGGGACGCTTATTTCAGTTTTGATAATCGTTCGATTGTGATGACGGGTGGTGGTTTCGAGAGACATCCGCTTTCTAATTATTTTTTCGATTTTATCAGAGAATTTGCACTTTGGATTTCGGATGGTAAAAAGAACGAAATTTTCCGTTTGGTTTTGGCTTCGTGCAGTAATTTTGCAGTGAGTTTGGCTTTGGTTCAGTTGTTTAAATATTTAAGAAATATTGTAAGGATTCCATTGAAAATCAATGTATTAATTACTTTTTTCTTTGCATTTTTTACAACTCCAATTCTGCTTTCGTTTACGCCAGAAACTTATACTTATACTTTGTTGTTTTTGGTAGCTTTTAATTATTACGCAGCGGCAAAACTCAAAAAAGAAAAGAAAATTTCTCTATTTCCGCTCACTTTTGCTTCGGTTTTAGTAGGCGGTTTAACGATTACGAATATTGTAAAAGTCTACATTCCTATCCTTTTTGAGAAAGGTTTATTCAAGAATTTTAAAAACTTTTTCAATGCCACGATTAGAGTTGTGATTTCAGCAGCGGTTTTCGTGTTGTTATTTTTATACCGATTAGATTGGGACTACATGAGGATTTTCACTAAAACGGGCGAACAATACGAGAAATTCTCAAAACCGAAAGTTACACCACTTTTGGATATGATTTCGTCTTGGTTTTTCGGTGGAAATATGATTTTTTCTAATTTTGTGGTGAGAGATTATCACAATAAAAAAGGATTTCACTACAACGCGCTATTTATGGATGTTTTCACATCTGTAGCTCCGTATATTTTCGTTGGCGCAGTTCTGGTTCTTGTTTTTTGGAGTTATTTTAAAAATTTCAAAAACAAATTTGTACAGATTTTAATGCTTTCATTTTTCGTAGATATTATCATTCACTGCGTGTTGAAGTTTGGTTTGCATACTTCTTATATTTACGGCGGACATTTCATCTTTGTAGTTCCGATGATGTTGGGTTGGTTGTTTTTCGGTTATAAAAACTCTCCGAAAATGCTTTCTTTTCTTACAGTTTTTGTAGGGATTTTATTCGTTTTCTTAGTCGCGAATAATGTGTATAGAATGGAAGAATTTATTTGGTTTTTAGAACAGAATTATAAATAAAAAAAATCCCAAGAATTTCTCGGGATTTGCTATTTATTTTTACTCTTCTCTTTAGAAATCTGTTCCTTAATAAAAGGATATTTTTCTTGCATATCGCTAGAAAGACTTTCGTCTAATTCTAGGGCTTTTTGCAATGCTTTTTGTCCGTTTTCTTCATCATTTAAGTGAAGATAAGAATTGCTGAGCTGATAATACAATTCTGCTCTCTGGTGAATTTTGGTAGCTTGTTCTAAAACGGTAATCGCATCTTCATATTCGCCGATAAGCATGATTACTTCGCTGTATGCATACCAATTGTAAAATCTTTTTGGCTCTACATCTACCAATTTTTTAAGACAAGAAAGTGATTCTTCAAATCTACCAGAATCTATGTAAAGAAAAGCCAATTTCTTCTGAAATTCTAAATTGTTTTCATTCAGCGCTACTGCTTCTTTAGCAAAATGTAGGGCTTCTTTCATGCTTCCCATTTCCAAATAAAGGTCGCTCTGCTCCATCATCGAAAGATAAAACTGTGGATCTTCTCTTAAAGATTTCTGAAAAGCACGAAGCGCTTCCATATTTTTTTTGGCCGCTTTATAGCACAATCCAATTTTGTAAAAAGTAAAAGCTTTCGTGTATTCTAATTCTAGCTGTTCTTGATAAACCTCAATCGCTTTTTCCCATTGTTCCATAGCTTCATAACACGCTGCTTTATTGGCATAAACTCCAGCTGCATCAGAATTAATCGCTAGTAAATAATCGAAAGACTGAATTGCTTTTTCGTAGTTTTTTCTGTTGAAATAGAACTGTCCCATTTCAAACCAAGCGGTTTCTGAAAAAGGAAACTGATTGATATAATTTTGCAAAAATTCTTCTGCTTCTGCATGACGAGTCATTTCGCCATAACACATCATCGCACTTTCTAGTGCATATTCATCTTGAGGATCGTGTTTTAATGCTAATTTGTAGTTTTTCAATGCATTAAAAGGGTCTTGAAGATTGTAATATTCATCTGCAATGAAATTATGCAAGAAGCTTTCTTCCTCTTCCAGTTCTAATGCTTTTTCGCAAAATTCTATTGATTTTCTAGGATTTCCGTTGTTAGAATAATATTTGGCACAACAAACCAAAAAGTCGGTGCTTTCTGAACATGAAGGTTTCAACTCTTCAATTAATTGGCGAGCTTGAACGTATTTTTCGAGTTCTAAAAAGACTTCTAATTGCTTAACTTTCAGTTCGATAGAGTTGGGGTGAAGTTTTAAACCATAATTCACAGCCATTTCTGCAAAATTGATGTCTCCCATTTCTAAATAAAAAATAACAATGTCTTCTACTTCTTCTGTGTCAAAGTAGAATTGTTCGTTATTTTCTATCATGTCTTCGAACTTTTTAGCAAGCTCATTTTCAAAAAATTCTTCCAAATTATTTTATAGATATTAGATTTTAGATATTAGAGGTTAGATTTTAAAATACATTTTCTAGATTCTAACCTCTGATTTCTAATCTCTATATTAAACTTTTAATTTTTGCTATCATTTTGTCTGCCAGTTCATCTGCTTCTTGCTGAGAAAAGGCTTCTGTATAAATTCTAATAATAGGTTCTGTGTTTGATTTTCTGAGGTGAACCCAATTTTCGGGAAAATCAATTTTCACACCATCTATAGTAGAAATTTCTTCATTTTTGTATTCTTCCTGAATTTTTATCAATAATGCATCTACATCTATTTCTGGAGTAAGTTCTATCTTCTTTTTACCCATGTAATAAGCTGGATATGTAGATCTTAACTCAGAAACGGTTTTGTTTTCTTTAGCCAAATGTGTTAAAAATAATGCAACGCCAACTAAAGAATCTCTTCCGTAATGCAAATCAGGATAAATAATTCCTCCGTTTCCTTCTCCACCAATGACTGCATTTTTCTCCTTCATTAAAGTCACCACATTTACTTCTCCTACAGCACTTGCAAAATATTCTGAATCTAGATTTCTAGCCACATCTCTTAGAGCACGGCTCGAAGAAAGGTTAGAAATCGCAACTCCTTTCTTATGTCTCAGCAAATATTCTGCCACAGCTACCAAAGTGTATTCTTCTCCGAACATTTCGCCATTTTCGTCAATAAGTGCCAATCTGTCAACATCTGGATCCACTACAATTCCTACATCTGCACCTTCTTTTTTGATTAAATCGCAAATATCTGTTAAGTGTTCTTTCAAAGGTTCTGGATTGTGTGGAAATTGTCCGTTTGGTTCGCAATATAACTTCACGACTTCGCAACCTAATTTTTCTAAAAGTGGCGGAAGCGAAATTCCACCAGTAGAATTTACCGCATCAAGAACGACTTTGAATTTTTTAGCTTTTACGGCTTCTACATCTACCATTGGTAAATCTAGAATTTTCTGAATATGAATATCAAAAGCGTCTGTTTTGGTTTCGTATTTTCCTAAATCGTCAACTTCGGCAAAGTTGAAATCTTCTTTTTCGGCGATTTCTAGCATTTCTGCACCATCTTTTCCGCTGATAAATTCTCCTTTTTCGTTGAGTAATTTCAGAGCGTTCCATTGTTTTGGGTTGTGAGAAGCGGTTAAGATAATTCCGCCATCAGCATTGAGTTCTGGAACCATTACCTCCACAGTTGGCGTAGTAGAAAGTCCTAAATCTACTACATGAATTCCTAATCCTTGTAAAGTAGCGGTAACCAATGAATTAACCATTGCGCCAGAAATTCTGGCATCACGACCAATCACTAAGGTTAAATCTTTTTTATTTTTATTTTTTTGAAGCCAAGTTCCGAAAGCTGCAGTAAATTTTACTACATCTACTGGGGTAAGATTATCATCTACTTTACCACCGATGGTTCCACGGATTCCTGAGATACTTTTGATTAAAGACATATGATGTTGAGATAAATTTTTATTTGAAAATTAAATTTCTGCAAAATTAATGAATTTTTATTTGGTTCAAAATTTGCAATAGTTTGTAAAATAAGTAATTAAATATTTTGATTTTTAATTAAAATAATATTATTTTTGCATAAAAGTTTCATTTTATATCGAAGTCCTTCGTTTTGCGTTGGCGTTTTATGTAGATATATTTTGGAACTTTTTTTATCTAATAATTGCGTTTTTACTTTTAAATTCCCAATGTCTATAAGGCATTAGTAAAATGTTTTCAATATTATCTTTTTTTCCTGTTGTTATTCCAATATTGAAATTAGGATAAATTAATCTTATCCTTTTATTAATGTGTAGATAAACTTTTTCTTTTGCTATAGTTCTTTTTCCCCTTTTTTTTGTTGCTTCATCAACTATTTCAAAACCTTTATTTAGTTTTATTGCCATAGCACCCAAAACAACATCTAAATACTGCATTATTATGTGGTTTTTAGAATCTACTTCGCTTATTTGGTTTTGATTAATTTTAATGTTGGCATCAATGAAATCTGGAAGTTGCTGAATTCCGAATAAATATTTTTTGAATTTTGATTTTTTTTCTTCTTTGTCAGGAATTCTATCTAAAAAAAGTTCTAAGTAGTTTTCATCATTAGGGTTTAAAAATCTAAATCCAAAAGCATGCTTAAGAAACTGATAATAAAGAAGTAGATATTCGTTGTCGAGGTGTTCTTGAGTTAAGTCTGGTTTAGTATGACGGTTATTAGTAAACATAATTCTAATTTTAACTTTTCCAGCTTGTATGAAATCAAAAAAAGTATCTATCGCATCAATATAATGGATATAATGAATTTTATCAATTTTTTGCCATTTAATTTCAGATGTTTTAATTAAATTTATTCTTTTTTCTTCTAACACATCACAAATCAGAGAATAATCTTTGCTATCTACCATTGCTCCTCCATAAAAATTAGAATATAATTTTCCTTTTTTCACTGATTCGTCACAATATATATAGTA
>CAZHCK010000082.1:0-10735 GCA_964530915.1 uncultured Cloacibacterium sp.
TTCTTTTGTTTCAAGACAAAAGAACATTATTCTTATATTTACTTAATGTTACTCATTTTACTTTCCATTATCATTATTGTTCCTGTTTTAGCAGGTTTTGGCGAAATTTTTCAAAGACTTTTCGGGAAAATTTGGTCAGGATTATCTGCTCAGTTGTTTTCAGGGATGTTTTTCTTGGCAATGATTTGGCAAGTTCTTGCCTTTTTTATTCCGCTGAATATTTGGGTAGAAGGTATCAGTTTAGGAATAGGGATTTTGGCATTTTTTTATTTTAAAAGCTACCAAAATTTCACTTCATTTATTAAAAATGAGATTTTTAAATTATTCTTACTTACCATAATTGTTGCTTTTGCAGGGAGTTATTATCCTTTTATTTTAGACCATTTTGGTTACTATGTTCCGAGTGTGAATTGGCTCCATGAATTTGGTTTAACCAAAGGTTTGGCTAATTTAAATTTAATTTATGCACAAATGTCGGTTTGGCATATTTTTCAGGCTGGTTTTTCCAATATTTCAGATGTTTTTTTAAGAATAAACGTTGTTTTTCTGGTGATTTATCTGCTCTATATTTTTGAAAAAAAGGCGTGGAGTTTACTTTTTGTTTCACCTATTTTTCTGCTTTTTCTTCAATCTCCTAGTCCAGATTTTCCAGCAATTGCGCTTTCGCTCATTATTTTAAATGAAATTCTCAAAGGAAATCAAAATGCTAAACTACTTTTTGCGTTTTCGGCTTTTGTATTCAGCATAAAACCTACGATGGTGTGGTTGCCTATTTTTGTTTTTTTATATTTTTTCAAAAGAGGTCATTTAAAATTTCTAGGATTAGGACTTGTTGTTTTGGGAATTTATATTTTTAAAAATGTTTGGGTTTTTGGCTATCCTTTTTTTCCAGTTCAGATGTTTGATTTAGGAGTTTCTTGGTTGCCTAATTCAGAGATTTTAAAACAATCTTCAGAAGTGGCTATTTTGAAAACTTATGATTTGAAATTTACCATTTCACAGATTCAACAATTCACGACTTGGGATTACATTTACCATTGGTTTACACTCCATTCATACAAAAGATATATACATATTGCCTTTGTTTTATTGATGGTGATTTACACTATTTTTACTTTTGTTAAAAAACAGAAAAAGCTTTATTTATTGTGGATTGCAATACTTTTGAAAACGATTTTTGTGCTTTATTTTTCAGCACAATTCAGATTTTTTATTGACGTTTTTTTCGTAGCATTTGTAATGATGTTTAGTTTAAAAGTAAAAGAAAAAATATCATTATTAAGTTTCAGTTTGGGCGCGGTAATTGTTTTGTTTTTGATGAGTTTTCCTAAAATTTTGCAATCCCAAGTCCGTACTTTCAAACTAGGGCATTATATGCAGGGTTTTACCAAAACGCAACTCTATAAACCAGCGGTTTTTGAACTGAATTCTTATAAAACTTTCAAAGTAGGAAATTTGGACTTCAATGTTCCGAATTACGATTTGAGTTTTGACACGCCTCAACCTTCAATTTCGCCATATTCTGTAAAAAAATATTACGAAGCAGGAATTTTTCCTCAAAAAATTTCAGAGAACATACAAGATGGTTTCGTTTGGGAAAAACTTTCGCCCGAAGAAAAGGAAGAATTGAAAAAAATAATTTCTTCTTTAGAGAAAAAGCATTAACAGATTACCGCATTATCACATTATCTCACTAACTTTGCTTTTATGAACAATTTAGGAAATTTTCTTACGCTTTCTACCTTTGGTGAAAGTCACGGAATAGCTTACGGTGGAATCATCACCAATTTTCCAGCAGGAATTGAAATTAATTTTGACGAAATTCAGCATCAACTTGACCGCAGAAAGCCTGGTCAAAGTTCCATCGTTACCCAAAGAAAAGAAAGTGATACCGTACAGTTTCTTTCAGGAACTTTTGAGGGGAAATCTACAGGAACTCCGATTGGATTTGTGATTTATAATGAAAATCAAAAATCAAAAGATTACGAACATATTGCCGCTGCTTACAGACCTTCTCATGCAGATTTTACCTACGACCAAAAATTTGGAATTCGTGATTACAGAGGTGGTGGAAAATCTTCTGCGAGAGAAACCATCAATTGGGTTGCAGCAGGAGCTTTGGCGAAACATATTTTACCCGAAAATGTAGAAATTCATGCTTATGTTTCTTCGGTGGGAGATATTTTTTGCATGAAACCTTATCAGGATTTAGATTTTTCTAAAATTGAAAGCAATGATGTTCGTTGTCCAGACGAAGAAACCGCCGAAAAGATGATTTCTAAAATCAAGGAAATCAAAAAAGAAGGAAATACCATCGGTGGAACCATTACTTGTCTTATCAAAAATCTTCCTATAGGAATTGGCGAACCTGTTTTCCTAAAATTACAAGCTGAATTAGCAAAAGCTATGCTAAACATCAATGCTGCAAAAGGTTTTGAGTACGGAAGCGGTTTTTGTGGAGCAACGATGACCGGAAAAGAGCATAATGATTTGTTCAATGAAGATTTTACTACAAAAACTAATCTTTCTGGAGGAATTCAAGGTGGAATTTCAAACGGAATGGACATTTATTTCCGAGTAGCATTTAAACCGATTGCAACGATTCTTAGACCTCAAGAAAGTGTAGATAAAGACGGAAATTTAGTTATTGTAGAAGGAAAAGGAAGACATGATCCTTGTGTTTTGCCAAGAGCAGTTCCCGTTGTGGAAAATTTGGCAGCATTTGTTCTTGCGGACTTATTTTTGATGAATCAGATTAGAAAAATTTAAAACTTAAAAATGAAAAATTACTGGCAAAACGCAGTCACTTTTGACGAATATATTAAAGAAACTGAACGCAGAATTGAAGTTCAAAATCCTGAAGACGACCATAATGAATACTATGAATTGGGACTTCAGAGAATGAACAGAACTTTAAAAACTTATAAAGTAGATGAAGAGCAATTAGAAACGCTGAAATCTAAAAACTTCAATGGTAAAATCCTTATCATCACAGAACCTTGGTGCGGAGATGCAAGCGCAACCGTTCCTGCGGTTTCTAAATTTTTTGAAGGACATAATGATGTGAGAATTTTCTATCGTGATTCTGATACTTCTTTAATTGATCAATTCCTAACGAACGGAACGCAATCTATTCCTAAAATTTTAATCTTGAATGAAGATTTTTCTCTGAAAAATGTTTGGGGACCAAGACCACAATATGGAACAGAATTGTTGAAAAAATTCAAAGAGAATCCAGAAACGTATCCTCGTGAAGAGTTTTATAACGATTTACAAGTATATTATGCCAAAAACCGAGGAAAAGACGCGATTCAAGAAATTTTAGAACTACTGTAGTTAGAAGGGTTCCCCTCTTTTAGAGGGGTGGCTTCGCAAAGCGAAGTCGGGGTGTAAAAAAACATTATCACATCAACAAATTATCACATCAACACATCAATTTATGAATTTTTTAAGAAAAAACTGGCTCACATTATTGCTTTCGGTGTTTCTGGTTTCTATGTTTCTCTTTCCAGATTTTAGAGCTTTTGTTCAGCGACAGATTTTGATGAAACCTTCTTTAGAAAAAGTAGAAAAAGACGTCACTTTTACAGCTGAGGAAATGAATATTCAACTGAAAGGAGTGAATGTTCCTGATGCGAATTTGGCAGATTTTAAGGATAAAGTCGTTTTCTTGAATTTTTGGGGAAGTTGGTGTCCACCTTGTAGGGCAGAATATCCGAGTATTCAAAAATTGTACGACACCAAAAAAGATAAAGTGGCTTTCGTACTGATTGCCATGCAAGACGATGAAGAAAAAGTGAAAAAATTCTTAGCAGATAACAATTATACTACACCGGTTTATTTTGCTACATCGCCACTTTCTGAAAAAATGTTGCCAAAAGTTTTTCCTACGACTTTTATTTTGGGGCAAAATGGAAGGATTTTGATGAAAGAAGATGCTGCAAAAGATTGGAATTCAGAATCTGTGCATCAGTTTTTAGATGCTGTAAATCCTTAAAATTCTTTAATTAAAGTTAAAATTTATTAAAATAAAATATTGAGAGCGTTTTTAATTTAAATTGGCAAAGATTTTGAAATATAAAAGTCAACACACCTAAAAACTCAAAATATAAAAATGAAAAAAATAACATTGTTGTTTCAAGCATTTAAAAAAGACGGATTGTTTTCTAAGTTTCCGAAAATTTTAAAAATGTTTAAAGCGTACAAAAAAGGCGAATTTCAAATGGATCTTAAGAATGTGATCATTCCATTGGCAGCATTTGTGTATATCATTTCGCCATTAGATTTTTTGCCGGGGATTTTCTTAGATGATTTAGGAATTTTAGCATTGGTTTTACCGATGGTTCTAAAAGAAGTAGACCGATTCATCATTTGGGAAAACGAAAAAAATGCGGTAAATAAAGATAATAAAGTTATCGATGCAGAAATAATAGAGTAAATAAAATAATTTCATTTGTGTTTTTTTAAATCGTTCCGAGATTTTCTTGGGACGATTTTTTTTGAATAAATTTGCAGTATGCAGAAAACACTCATTTCTATCATTGGTTCTACAGGAATTGGCAAGACAAAACTGGCTATAGAAATTGCAAAACATTTCGGTACAGTGATTATTTCTTGTGATTCTCGCCAGTTTTTCAAAGAAATGAAAATTGGGACTGCAACTCCTACAGATGAAGAGTTAGCACAAGCTAAACATCATTTTATTGGTCATCTTTCGGTTCAAGATTATTATTCCATAGGTCAGTATGAAGAAGATGCTTTGGAAAAAATAGAGGAAATTTTTGATAAAAATGATTTCGCAGTTTTGGTTGGTGGAAGCATGATGTACGAAAAAGCAGTTGTAGAAGGATTGAATGATTTGCCTGAAGCCAATGCTGAAAACCAAGAAAAATTACAGAAAATTTGGGATGAAGAAGGTCTAGAAAAACTCCAAGAAATTCTCAAAAATCTAGACGAAGAATATTATAATGTAGTTCACAAAGAAAATCCCAGAAGATTACTACGAGCCATAGATGTGATTTGGCAAACAGGCAGAAAATATTCTGAAATTATTGCAGAGCCTAAACATAAAAGAGATTTTAAAGTAATACGAATAGGAGTTACTGCACCTAGAGAAATCATGTACGAAAGAATTAATCTTCGAGTAGATAAAATGCTGGAAAATGGTTTGATAGATGAGGTAAAATCTTTGACAGAATATCAAAAACTTGTTCCGCTACAAACTGTAGGTTACTCCGAAATTTTTAAATATTTAGAAGGAACTTGGGATTTAGATTTTGCTGTAGAAGAAATCAAGAAAAATTCTCGCAGATATGCAAAGCGACAAGAAACGTGGAATAGAAAAGTAGAAAATGTGACTTGGCTTCCGTATGATTATTCAGAAGAGCAGCTTCATGAGATTTTATCGAAGATAGAAAAATAAATTCCGTAATTTTGCAGTCAATAAATTAATGATAAATCCATAGTTATGGCAAATACACCTTCAAATATGCTCGCTTTAGGTACTAAAGCACCTTTTTTTGAACTACCAAATCCTTCTCACAGCAATGAACTTCAATCTTTAGAAGATTTAAAAGGCGGAAAAGGAACATTGGTGATTTTCATGTGCAATCACTGTCCGTTTGTGTTACACGTTATCGATAAATTGACGGAATTATATGAAGATTATCATACGCAAGGAATAGAATTTATCGCTATTAACGCGAATGATGTAGAGAAATATCCAGCAGATTCTCCAGAAAAAATGATAGAATTTCAAATCGAAAGAAAATTTGAATTCCCTTATTTATTTGACGAAAGTCAGGCGGTAGCAAAAGCTTATGACGCAGCTTGTACGCCAGATTTTTATTTCTTTGACGAAAAATTAGACTTGGTTTACCGTGGACAAATGGATGATTCTAGACCGGGAAATCAAAAAGAAATCACAGGTGAAGATTTGATTATCGCTTTCGAAAATCTATTGTCAGGAAATCCACAGGAGGAATTACAAAAACCAAGCATGGGTTGTAATATCAAATGGAAATAATTAAAATAAATTTATAAAAGTAAAAGAGTCAAGCGATAAACTTGACTCTTTTTTATTTTTTAGAAAAACGGATTGTGATTTTTCTCAAAGCCGATTTGTGTTGAGTTTCCGTGACCGCTATACACTTCTGTTTCTTCGGGTAAAGTAAAAAGTTTCGTGCGAATGCTTTCTAGTAATTGCTCGTGATTTCCTCGGTATAAATCTGTTCTCCCAATGCTTCCTTGGAAAAGTGCATCACCAGAAATAACAAATTTCTGCGCTTCATTATAGAAAGCTAAACTTCCTGGTGAATGTCCCGGAACATGAAAAATTTCAAAAGAATCTTCATCTATGAAATATTTTTCGCCTTCGTTTAAAAGTTCTATGTCGCCAACAAAAGGTTTGAAGTCAAAGCCATAATTTCTGGCAGACATCGGGTTTCTATCAAGTACATCTTTTTCTTCTTCGTGCATTTTTACGGCAACTTTATACGTGTCAAAAGCCCACTGTAAGCCTAAAACATGGTCTATATGAGCATGAGTCAATAAAATATTTTGAATAGAAATTTCATTTTCTTCGATGAAATTTTCTAGGATTTCATTTTCTTTTTCGTTCCAGTTTCCCGGGTCTATGATGACCCCGTTTTTTTGGTCATTAAACAATACATAAGTGTTTTCTGAAAAAGGATTGAATCGAAAAATATGAATATGGAGCATGTTTTGAAGTTTAGATTTTAAGTTCTCAAATTTAATCATTTTCAGTGTTTTAATTTTCAATATTTTGGCTCGATTTTCGTTATCTTCGTGATATGAAATTTCTAAAATTTACTTTTTTATTGCTTTCTGTTTTGGTTTTTGGTCAAAAAATTAAAAGTGTTCAGCTTTTTAATCCTCAAACCAATGATGAAACACCTGTAATCAAATTTGGGGAGCAATTGGTTTTGAATTTTGATGATTTAGAAAATAAATCTACCGTTTATCGATATACATTTAAACATTTTGATAGGAATTGGAAAGATGACGGTTTGTTTTTTACAGAATATGCAAAAGGTCCTGTGAATTCTTATATTCAAGATTTTAGATACTCTTTTAATACGGTTCAAAAATATACACACTACACTTTAAAATTCCCGAATGAGAAGACGCAACTGAAAATTTCTGGAAATTATGAAATCATCGTTTTTGATGAATCGGTGAATAAGCCGCTTTTTAAGAAAAGGTTTTGTGTGGTAGAAAATGGTGCGAATTTAGGAATTAATGTAACCAGATTTGCAGATAGCAAAGCGCCAAATCTCAATCAAAGAATAGAGGTTTCTGCGGTTTCTAATCAAGCCAGTTTGTTTTCTAACCTCAATTCGATTAGCCTCAATATCATTCAAAATAATAATTTTGGTCTCGGGATTTATAATCAAAAACCCAATGCAGCGATGGGAAACAAGTTGCTTTTTCAGCAGATGAATTTGGTTTTTCCAGGAAATAACGAGTTTTATTATTTTGATAATAAAAATATGAATCAACCTTTTGATATGGTGGCAGCAACAAACAATAATGAAGAAGGAAATCATACATATTTGCATTCGGTTTGGGCTTTTCCGCTTAATTATCAATATCAGCCAGATGTAAACGGTGCTTTTTATTTCAGAAGAAATGATTTGGGAATTGAGAGAAATGCAGATACAGAAGCAGACTATTCTTGGGTTTATTTTTCTTTGGATTCAGAAAAAACAGAAAAGGAAATTTATGTTTTAGGTGCTTTCAATGACTTTACTCCTTCAGATGAAAATAAAATGTCTTATGATGAAAATGCCAAAAAATACATTGCAAGAATCTATTTAAAACAAGGTTTTTACAATTATATTTTGGCTACAAAAGATGCAACGGGTTTTATCAATTTAGGTGAAATTAATGGTAATTTTTGGCAAACCGAAAATTTATACCAAGCATTTTTATATTATGCTCCATTTGATAGAAATTATGACGGTTTAATTGGTTACGGCGAAACCAGAAAAAGATAAAAATTATATATAATTTCAAAATAAATGTGAAAAATGTAAAATCCTTGCAAAAGGATTTTTTTTATTTTAAGAAATTTATATTTTTTCTAAATATTTGTTAAAATCTTTTATTGGTCGTTGTTTTGGTTTATTTTTAATAATCATTATTGGGCTAAAAATAAAAATAAATTAAATAATTGTTAAAAAAAAATAAATTTATTTGTGAAATATTTCTATATTCGTACTGTTAATTAAAAATATAGAAATATGAAGTCTAAAATTACTCTTGCGGCTAGCTTTCTAGCTGTCTCTTTTGCGTTTGCGCAAAACACCCCTTCAAAACTAATTTCTGGTAAGTCAGACATGTTTGCAGAACATGTAAGATTTGATGCTTCAAAAGCTCCCGATTTCAAAGGTAAGCCAATGGTTTATGATGAAACGGCTAAGCAAATGAAAGAAGTTTCTGGTCGTAGATTGAGCTCTGATAAAGATGCTTTAGGTTTTGAAAATCACAAATTTCAACAAACAATTAATGGAATTCCTGTAGAGTATGGAATGATTAATGTGTTGGTGAAGAAAGGCAAGGTAGTAAGTCAAAATGGAGTTTGGTTCAAAAATGTTCCTGCTACTGTTGAGAAAAGAGCAGGTATTTCTGAGGCTAATGCATTAAACAGTGCTTTAGCTTATGTAGGTGCTACTTCTTACAAATGGCAGAATGCTGAAGAAGAAGCTTTTCTTAAAAATGACACTAAAGATTCGAATGCAACTTTTTATCCAAAAGGAAAATTAGTATATTATAATGATCCAGCTGATGTAAATGCGAAAAAACTTACGCTAGCTTATAAGTTTGATGTATATGCAGTTGAACCGGTTAGTAGACAAGAAGTTTATGTAGATGCTAAAACAGGCAAAGTTTTAGGAACAAATGCGTTAATTTTAGAAACTAATGCTCCAGGAACTGCAGTTACGGCTTACAGTGGAAGTCAATCGATTGTGGCAGATCAGGTAAGTGCTACTTCTTATAGATTAAGAGAAACGGGTAGAAATGGTGGAACTGCTATAGAAACTTACAACTTAAAACAAGGTACAAACTATTCTAGAGCAACTGATTTTACAGATACCGATAATACTTGGAATAACGTAAATACAGCCAAAGACCAATATGCTACTGATGCACATTGGGGAGCTGAAAAAACAGTGGATTATCTTAAAGCTAAATTTAATAGAAATAGTATAGATAATAATCATTTTGCAATTAAATCTTATGTGCATTATTCTAGAAATTATTTCAATGCTTTTTGGGATGGTTCTAGAATGACTTATGGGGATGGAAGCTCTACTAATGGAAATAAACCTTTAACAGCTTTAGATGTTTGTGCTCACGAAATTGGTCACGGTATGACGACTAAAACAGCAAATTTGGTTTATCAAAAAGAATCTGGAGCGCTAAATGAAGCGTTTTCTGATATCTTAGGAAATTCTGTGGAGTTTTGGGCAAGACCTACAAAAGCTTCTTGGAAACTAGGGGAAGATTTTAGCTATGTAATTAGAGATATGGCAAATCCTAATGCTTATGGAGATCCAGATACTTATGGGGGTACATATTGGGTAAATCCTAACTGTACACCTTCTTCTACTAATGATTACTGTGGAGTTCATACCAATTCTGGAGTTCTTAACTTCTGGTATTATTTATTGGTAAATGGAGGTTCTGGTACTAATGATAAAGGTTTTGCTTATAATGTTACCGGAGTTGGTTTAGATAAAGCTGCTCAAATTGCATACAGAACACTTACTACTTATTTAACTTCTACTTCTACTTATGCTAATGCGAGAACGTATTCGCTTCAAGCTGCTGCAGATTTATATGGAGCGGGAAGTGCTGAAGTTACTCAAACAACTAATGCTTGGAATGCTGTAGGTGTAGGTGGTGGAACTTCTCCTGCTGGAAGAGTTGCTGCAGATGCTACTACTGCACCAGTATATAAAGTTGCTGCGAATGTAGATAGAGTTTATGTGAATTTTGAAAGTGAAAATGCAGAAATGAGAAATGTAGAATTGGTAAGCATTACAGGTAAGAAAGTTGCTGCTAAATCTGCAAAAGTGGTTCAAGGTGCTAATAATGTAGAAGTAAATATTCCTGCACAAGTTCAGCCAGGAGTGTATTACGTATTAGTAAATGGGCAAAAAGTTGGTTCTTTTATCAAGAAATAAACCCCAAAATAGCTTTTTGAAAGCCTTTTTATATTGCCTCGAAATTTATTTCGGGGCGATATTTTTTTTGAAAACAGCGGTGATGAAAATAGTCTCTGTTTCTGTTTCGAAACTGTAATGTAAATTGATAGGGAAGCTATCGAGTGCTATGATTCTGATGTTTTCGTAGATGATTTCAGATTGTTCTGGGTTTTCAGAAATTTGGATGGCTTTTAGTTTTATTTCTTCCAGGAATTTTTGACCTAATGAAGAATCATCAGATTTATATTTTCTGGCGTAAAGTAAAATGTCGTTTTTAGCGATTGATGAAAGTTGTATTTTCATAATGATGTGTAAAGAGAATGTTCTAGTTCTTTTATGTTTTCAAAAAAATCTAGTCTGCTTTTAGGGTTTTCTCTATGAAATTCTAACCTTTCTTTTACTTCGTCTATTTGGTAAGTGCAAATCCCTGTATTTTTTTTAGGTTCTAAGTTTTCAAAGTAATTTGAAATCATTTCTAAAAACTCAACAGGAAGTGAGTTGAT
>CAZHCK010000083.1:0-10655 GCA_964530915.1 uncultured Cloacibacterium sp.
ATCTAAAAACTTCAGAATTGATAAATCCCGGTTTAGTAAGAGTAAAATGTTTCCAATTGAAAAAATAAACCGATTTAAAAAAATCTAAAATCTCATCAGGAGACTTCCCGAAAGAATACAATCCTCCTACAATTGCACCAGCACTCGTTCCAGCAATGACTTCTGGAAAAATATTTTTTTCCTCTAAAAATTTCAGTGCACCAGCTTCTGCAATTCCTTTGGTTCCACCACCAGAAAGTACCAACCCGATTTCTTTCTTCATATTTTAAATAGTTTTCTTGGTTAAAATTAAAAAAACCACAGCAAATACTGTGGTTTTTTTGTATTTATTATATAAATATTAGATGTGAATCACTTCTCCGTAAGCAGCAGCTACAGCTTCCATAATTGCCTCAGAAACAGTTGGATGCGGGTGAATAGATTTGATGATTTCGTGACCAGTAGTTTCTAATTTTCTAGCAACCACCGCTTCTGCAACCATATCTGTAACACCGTCACCAATCATATGGCAACCTAACCACTCTCCGTATTTTGCATCAAAAATTACTTTGATGAAACCATCTGTATTACCATTTGCGGTAGCTTTACCAGATGCTGAAAGCGGGAATTTACCAACTTTAATTTCGTATCCTTTTTCTTTAGCTTGTTTTTCAGTTAAACCAACAGATGCAATTTCTGGATGACAGTAAGTACAACCTGGGATATTTCCGTAGTCAATTGTTTCTACGTGCATTCCTTTGATTTTTTCTACACAAGTAATTCCTTCTGCTGATGCTACGTGAGCCAAAGCTTGAGTAGGAATAATATCACCAATTGCATAATAACCAGGAACAGAAGTTTGGTACCATTCATTTACCAAAACTCTACCTTTATCTGTAGCAATTCCTACTTCTTCAAGTCCAATGTTTTCAATATTTGCAGCAATACCAACTGCCGAAAGTAGAATATCTGCTTCTAGTGTAATGTTACCATCCTTGGTTTTCACATTCGCTTTAACACCATTTCCAGAAGTATCTACAGATTCTACAGATGCATTGGTCATGATATCAATTCCAGATTTTTTAAGAGATTTTTCTAAGTGTTTAGAAATTTCTTCATCTTCTACAGGAACGATATTTGGCATGAATTCTACAATCGTCACTTTAGTTCCCATTGTATTATAAAAATCTGCGAACTCTACTCCGATTGCTCCAGAACCCACTACAATCATAGATTTTGGTTGAGTAGGTAATGACAAAGCTTGTCTGTAACCAATTACTTTTACTCCATCTTGTGAAAGATTTGGCAATTCTCTAGAACGAGCTCCAGTTGCAATGATAATATGATTAGCAGCGTATTCTGTAACTTTTCCTTCTTTATCTGTTACCGAAACTTTTTTGCCTTTTTGTACTTTGGCAGTTCCCATGATAACGTCAATTTTATTTTTCTTCATCAAGAAAGAAATTCCGCCACTCATTTTAGTAGCAACTCCTCTACTTCTAGCAATTACATTAGGAAAATCAAAACTTCCCTCTACTTTATTAAGACCGTAATCTTCGGCGTGTTTTATATAGTTAAAAACTTGAGCAGATTTAAGTAAAGCTTTGGTAGGAATACATCCCCAGTTTAAACAAATACCACCTAGATTTTCTTTTTCTATGATAGCAGTTTTAAAACCTAATTGTGATGCTCTAATTGCGGTTACGTAACCACCAGGTCCAGAACCTATAACAATAATATCGTAATTCATTTTGAGATTAAATTTTTGCGAATTTACGGAATTTTTCAGAAAATTCAGGTTTTACTATGATATAAATATGATTTTTTAAAACAAAAGTTTAGCTCTTTTTTATAAAAAATCTATTCTGAAATCTACCTTTCATAAAAAGCAATAGATTTAGCAACATCATAATTCCAAAATAAAAAACTGAAGTATTTCTACTCCAGTTTGTAATATTAATTTTTTATAGATTTGTAACTCTCCATCAATCTTATAAATTCTGCTCTGTAACCATCTTCATCACTAGATTTCCCTTGTTTTGCCAAGTTGATAATATCCTCTAAATTTTTATTAGAAATGTATTGAGAATCTCTCAGAAACAAACCAAACCAAGCTACTGCATTAGCAAATCTAAAATCTAAAGAAGCAGAATTAATCTCTTTTTGAGAATTAGAAACTGTTTGAATTAATTCTTTACTCTCTTCTTCATTTGGCTTTTTATATCTGAATTTTATAGTTGCCAATTCATTTCCTAGATTGTCTTTTGTTTTTACTTCAGTATATTTTAAATCGCTTCCTTTTGGTAAAAATTCAGAGGTAGAATTTGCAGGAATAATTTCGTACAAAGCGGTTACAGTATGCCCGATTCCTAATTCTCCGGCATCTATTTTATCATTTATGAAGTCTTCTGTTTTCAGTTTTCTACTTTCATAACCAATTAATCTGTAAGCTTTTACTAATTTCGGATTAAATTCAATTTGAATTTTAACATCTTTTGCAATTGCATACATACTCCCCGCAAATTCTTTTCCTAAAAATTTATTTGCCTCTTGAATATTATCAATATATGCATAATTTCCGTTTCCTTTATCTGCCAACATTTCTAAGCGATTGTCTTTGTAATTTCCCATTCCAAAACCAAGACAAGTCAAGAAAACACCAGATTTTCTTTTATTTTCAATCATTGCCTTCAAATCTTCATTATTAGAAACGCCTACATTAAAATCGCCATCAGTTGCAAGAATTACTCGATTGTTTCCATTTTTCACAAAATTTTCTTCTGCTAATTTATAGGCTGTAATTATACCTTCTGCACCAGCTGTACTTCCACCAGATTGTAGATTTTCTAGGGCGGTCATAATTTTTTCTTTTTGTGAAGCCGATGTTGGCTCCAGTGCAATTCCTGCGTTTCCTGCATAAGTAACAATGGCTACTTTATCTTGAGGACGAAGTCTTTCTAATAAAACTTTAAAAGATGACTTTAATAATGGTAATTTATTGGCGGCATTCATAGAACCAGAAATGTCTATCAAGAAAACCAAATTAGAACTTGGTAAGTTTTTTTCCACCAAAGTTTTCCCTTGTAAACCAATTTTTAGAATTTTATGTTGAGGATTCCAAGCGCAATCATTGTATTCAGTATGAATAGAAAATGGCTCATTTACTGAAGGTTGCGGATAATTATATTTGAAATAATTAATCATTTCTTCAACTCTCACTGCATTTTTATCTACTATCTGTCCATTATTTATCATTCTTCTAATATTAGAATATGCTGCATTATCTACATCAATAGAAAAAGTAGACAGCGGTTGACTTGTAGATAATTCAAAAGGATTTTCTTCCCAAGAATCATAAGATTCATTACTATTTTGAGGACTAAAACTTGTAATCGTTTTAATATCATTATCCGACAAACCTTTAGTATCTATTAGAACTACTCCATTTAAACCTCTACTTCCGTAAAGAGAAGTTGCAGCATTGTCTTTCAGAATATTAACGGATTTAATTTTATCTGATGAAATTTTTTGTAAATCTACATTTTCATAAGGTTTTCCATCTATTACATAAAGTGGTTTAGGTGATGATTCTATAGAACGTACTCCTCTAATTACAATATTACTATTTGGAATATTAGGTGCGTTACTAGAAATTTGTAACCCAGCAACTTTGCCTTGAAGTTGAGAAGCGACATTTATTTCAGAAGCATATCCCAAAGATTGTTCTTTTCTTTTAATTCCCATTGCTGTAACAACTACTTCATTTATATTTTTAGTTTTCTCTACTGATGAAATTGATTTATTGGTCTGAAAACCTTCCACTAAAACTGGAGACACCTCTATTTTAAGTACTTTTACTGGTTCTAAAACAATATTCTGAATAATTTCTACAGTATTTTCTGAATTTGAAGTATTTTGATAAGCTACAATTTCTTTAGTAACTATAGGATTTTTCTTAATTCGCTCCTTAATTTCTTCATCTAATTTATGTACATCTGACTGTGGTTTATTAATAATATTAGGTTTCGCAGAACTTTCAGGTGAAGTTTCTTGTTGCGCAATAACAGGTTTTACTGGCAAATCTTCTTTTTGATTGTACAAATACAAAACACCCAATCCTATTACTAAACTAGCCGCTATTCCGGAAGTAAACCAAATCGGAAGGATTCTTTTCTTTTCTTTTTCGTCTAGTTTTTGTTCTACTTTGTCCCAAACTTTTTCAAATCCAGGGAAATTAGCATTCTCTTCTGCTTTTTTGCTTTCGCTATTGAATAAATCGTCTATATTTTGATTAAAATTTTCCATTTTTCGAGATTTTTTTGAAATTAAATGTTTTGAAATTGTAACATTTCTTGCAATTTTTTTCTTGCAAAATTCACTTGTGATTTAGAAGTTCCTTCAGAAATAGAAAGCATTTCTGCAATTTCTTTATGAGGGTAACCTTCTATCGCAAACAAATTAAAAATCGTTCTACAGCCTTCTGGCAAATAATTCATTAAAGACAGTATATCTTTCTCAAAGGAAAAATTATTCGCTTCTGCTGTTAATATTTTCTCTATAAAAGTTTCTTCTATAGAAATTTTTAACTTGTCTTTCTTTCTTAACAATTGCAAACAATTATTCACCGCAATCTTTCTTGCCCAAGCTTCAAAAAAATCAGAATCTTTTAATTGATCAATCTTGGTAAAAATAATAAAAAAGGTATCTGCCAAAATTTCTTCAGCATCTTCATCATTTTTTAAATATCTTTTGCATAAGGTAAATAATTTTCCTGCATTTTGTGCATAAACTTGCCTTTGAGCATTTCTGTCTTTGTTTTTGCACTTAATGAGTAATTCCTGGTTCATAATAATGATATTTAAAAGTATAGATGAAACTTTTAAGAAATAGGTTGGAAAATCAGAATAAATTTATAAAAAAACCTTGCTAATTTTTAGCAAGGCTTAGTATTTTTAGTTTTTTAATAAACTTCTTGTACTTTTATATTCGGGCAGTTTTTCTCTATCCAAGCGGCATCAAATTCTTTGATTTCTCTTCTTTGTCCTTTGTAAATGTAGTATTCATTAGGCATTTCTGAGTTAGCATCAATCACTTTTGGCATTTTATTGATGATTTTTTCTTCTGGGCAATCTTGGATTTTTACCACAGCACAACTCGAAAGTGTAAAAGCTGCTATGATAAAAAATAAAATTTTCATTTTTTAAATTTTTGGAAATTGAGAGGGATTCGCTTCATGAAAAATTCCGTATACCTTTTCTACCATATCATCTACAGATGGTTTTGAGAAATAATCTCCATCACTTGCATAAGCTGGTCTGTGATCATTTGCTGCAATTGTTAACGGTGCTGAATCCAAATATCTAAATGCTTTTTGTTTTTCTACAATTTGCTGTAGAATAAATGCAGAAGTTCCGCCTTCTACGTCTTCGTCTATAATCACCAAACGATTGGTTTTCTTCACACTTTCTGCAATTTCATGTGAAATATCAAAAGGTATTAAAGATTGAATATCAATCACTTCCGCAGAAATTCCTAGTTTTTCTAATTCTTCGGCAGCTTCCATTACTAATCTCCAAGTAGAACCATAAGTTACTAAGGTAACATCTTTTCCTTCTTTAGTTACTTCAATTTTACCAACTGGAACGGTGAATTCACCTAAATTATCTGGTTGTTTTTCTTTTAATCTATAACCATTAAGCGTTTCTACAATAATTGCCGGTTCATCACTCTGAAGCATCGTGTTATAAAAACCTGCTGCTTTAGTTAAATTTCTAGGAACCAAAACATTAACACCTTTCACAAGGTTAATAATTCCTGCCATTGGTGAACCAGAGTGCCAAATTCCTTCTAATCTATGACCACGAGTTCTGATGATAAGCGGTGCTTTTTGTCCACCTTTTGTTCTGTAATGAAGCGTTGCCAAATCATCACTTATTCCTTGTAAACAGTATAAAATATAGTCTAAATACTGAATTTCTGCAATCGGACGAAGTCCACGCATTGCCATACCAATTCCTTGACCGAGAATAGTTGCTTCTCTAATACCAGTATCAGCGACTCTTACTTTTCCGTATTTTTCTTGAAGTCCTTCTAACCCTTGGTTTACATCACCAATATTTCCTGCATCTTCTCCGAAAACCAATGTTTCTGGATATTTTTCAAAAATTTTATCAAAATTATTTCTTACCACTACTCTTCCATCTACCATTTCTGATGTTTCTGAGTAAACTGGTTTTACTTCTTTTACATTGGTAGATTTCCATTCAGACTCTGAATACAAGTGTGATGAATAATTATCTTTTTCTTGTGCTAAAAGTTGTTCAAATTTAGAAGCAAGCCATTGTCTTTCAGTAGATTGATTGGTTCTAGTCAAAAGCAAAGCTTTTCTCATCAAACTAAATATATCCTTTTTAGCATAAGAAATCAATGAACCGAATTTTTGCAGTTCTGCTTCAACTTCGCTATTCTGAGATTTTAAATTCTCTACTAATGGAAGCACTTCATTTTTAAGTACTTCTATAGAATTTCTATAATTTTCCCAAGCTTTTTTCTGACCGTCTTTTGCAATCTTTTTAGCTTCTTTTTCTATATTTTCAAGTTCTTCTACTGTGGCTAAAATTTCTTCATTTCCTTCTATTTCAATAGAATAATTAAGAATCCATTCTTTAAATTTTTCTAAGCCATCGAAATCTGCTTCCCATTTTAATCTTTCTTCAGATTTATATCTTTCATGAGAACCAGACGTAGAGTGACCTTGAGGTTGCGTAACATCTGTAACGTGAATTACCACAGGAACAGATTCTGTTCTAGCAAAATGCTCTGCTCTAGCATAAGCGTCAAGAAGTGCAGGATAATCCCAAGCTTTTACTTGAATAATTTCGCAACCTTCTGATTTTCCTTCTTTTCTTTGGAAACCAGAAAGCATTTCTGCCATATCTTCTTTTGCTCTTTGGTCATGAGTAGGAACAGAAATACCGTAACCATCATCCCAAATTGATAAAATCATAGGAACTTGCAAAGCACATGCTGCGTTTAATGTTTCCCAGAAATGACCTTCTGCAGATGATGCATCGCCAATAGTTCCAAAAGCAACCTCGTTTCCATTATTGCTAAATTTCTCAGAACCGTGAAATTTCACTGATTTGTAAACCTTTGAAGCTTGAGCTAAACCTAGAAGTCTAGGCATCTGTCCGGCAGTTGGAGAAATATCTGATGATATATTTTTAATTTGAATTAAATCTTTCCAAGTTCCATCTTCATTTAAACTACGTGTTGCAAAGTGTCCATTCATTTGTCTTCCAGCAGAAGCAGGCTCTCTTTCTACAGAAGTATCTGCATACAACTGCGCAAAGAAACTTTCTACAGACAAAGCCCCAACTGCTAATGCGAAAGTTTGGTCTCTATAATAACCACTTCTGAAATCTCCGTTTCTGAAAACTTTTGCCATGGCTAATTGAGGTAGTTCTTTACCATCACCTACAATCCCGAACTTAGCTTTACCCGTTAAAACTTCTCTTCTTGCCATATAAGACATCTCACGAGAAATTCTACCTAGTCTATAGTCTGCTAATATTTGATTTTTAAAATCTTGAAAAGAAACTGTTTGTGTTTCGATATAAGTAGTTTGCATATCTTGGATAAGGATTTTTACAAAGATAATAAAATTATGGAATTGATAAAATAAATTGATTTTTTTGATTATTTTTCAATTACAAAACAAAACACAATATTTCAAGTGAAATACTGTGTTAAGCTCAACTTAATTAATATGAATGTATGAATAATTGTGATGATGTCTTTAAAAAATCTCCTCCGCTGCTCTGAGAACAAGCAGCGAAAGGAGAAAACACAAACGATGAAAAAAAATTTTATTTTACTTTTATTAGATTTATTTCTAGCTGCACTTTATTTATTAATAAATATTAATGCTTCTCGGTCTTGTAAAACCACGTTAGTTTTATTCTCACTACTATTTCTTAATTTTCTTTTATTTTGTATAATTTCTAAAATCTCAATATCATTTTTGCTTAAAGCAGCATCAGATTTTTCTGAACTATTTGATTGTTTAAATGATAATACTGCGATTGAAGCCAATATTAACAATACAGGTGTAAATTTTTTCATAACAGTAAACTTTTAAATTATTATTTACAATATTTAAGATTTTGAAATAGTTAATTATTTGTAGAAGTATTTCACTATAAACATAAATCTTTGATTTTGTTTTTATTTTAATTTTTCAAATGTTGTTTTCTTTAAAAAATTCTCTTTAAAAATCTCCTTCGCTACTCTGAGAACAAGCAGCGAAAGGAGAAAACACAAACGATGAAAAAAAATTTTATTTTACTTTTTTATTAGATTTATATGTTGTAATTATTTTGGTGGAGGTATATATTGTCCCGTAGTATTTTCAACAGCCATTTCAACAGTTTTTACACTTGTTGTAATAGTATCATTTTTAATTAAATCTCTTTTCTCTCTTAAACTTCTACTTTGTTGAATAATTTTAAGATTAGTTGCATCTTCATTTGATAATAATTCATCTTCTTGTCTACATGAAATAAAGAAAAGAACAAATGATAAACTAAAGAATACTAATTTTTTCATAATTTTATTTTTTGATGAGACAAATGTATGTTGATTGTCTTCATTGAGACAAATTTTCGGACTGTCATTTTATAAAAATTGAGTGTTATTTCATAAATTTTATATCAGTTTTTAAAAAAAATAACATTAATATTGTAAAAGTTTACAAATAAGCCATAAACTAATTCATTATTTCGCCTTTATTCATTGATTATGAAGAATTTATTTCAATATAAAATTATTTTTTTTATATTTTTCTTATTTTTTGTTCAATTTAATTCACAAGACACAAAAATTGATGAATTAAATAATGAGACTATTGAAAAAAAGATTGATAGCCTACATAATAACCCAAATAAAGCATGGGAAATAATTAATCTTTATATAAAAAAATCCAAAAAAGAAAAGAATGATGAATCATTACTGTATGCTTATAGATATGCAAGTAACTTTTTACAGTATCCAGAAAATTTAAAATACGCAGACTCAGCTTTGGCAATTGGTAAAAAGTCAAACGATAAAAAACTATTAACTGAAGCATATCTAAATCGAGGTGTGGTATTTATGAGTCAATCTTTATATCAAAAAGCATTAGATGACATATTAATTGCAAATAAATATTCAAATGAACTTAATGATCCATATACTGTAAACAGCAATAAATACCTAATTGCTCAAAATAAAATTTATTTAGGTTTATACGAAGATGCACATAAAGAGCTCTCAAGTTGCATTGAATATTTTAAAAAAAATCTAACTAAAACTTCTGATTTAGGGAAAAACTATCAAATGTTTTATTTATATTCTTTGATGAGTCTAATAGACACTAATACTAAATTGAGAAAACATAAAGAAAATAATGTTTTATTAAAAACTGCTTTTGAATATATCGAACAAAATAATTTAAAACATTATGCCCCATATTTCATTTCTTCGGAAGGCACTGAAGCATTTTATAATGCAAACTATAATTTAGCAATACATAAACTTTCAAAAGCAATTAGACTTTACAATGATCAATGGCCACATTTAAATGATATTTTTTACATTGGACTTTCTAATTGGAAACTTGGCAAAAGAGATGTCGCTGTAAAATATTTTGAGGAAATTGATAAAGAATATGACAAGTCAAAAAAATTAAATCCTGAATTTAGACCAGCATATGAACTATTAATTAAGTATAATGACTCCATTGGTAATAGAGATAAGCAATTAAAATATATCAACACCTTAATGGCTCTTGATAAAAATTATGAAAAAAATTATAAGTACCTGTTCTCAAAGATTAATAAAGAATATGATACTCATAAACTCATAAATGAAAAGAACAAAATTGAAAGTTCTCTAAAAAATCAAAGAACTATAATTAGTTCAATATTATTAATAACCATCCTTGCTTCATTATTCTATTGGAATCGTTATAACTCTTTACAAAAAAAATACAAAGAAAAATTTGAAGAAATTATCTCTCAGAAACCTATTTTAGAAAAAATAGAGACTCTTGCAGTAGCAGAATCAAAACAGGAAGATGATCTAAATCTAAAAACTCTTAATATAACTGACAAAATAAAAATTACCGCTCCTAAAAATTCTTCTGAACTAGAGTTTTACAACAAAATACCTGGTCTCAATCCTATTTTAGTTCAAAATATTTTGCAACAACTAGAAAAATTCGAAGAAGAACTTAGATTCACAGATAATCAGATGTCATTGAGACTTTTAAGTGAAGAATTCAACACCAATATACCTTACCTTTCTAAAATCATTAATGTATACAAAGGAAAAAATTTCAATTATTATATTAATGATCTAAGAATCGACTACATTATTGAATTACTTAAAAATGATGCTACCTATTTAAACTATGATATCAAAAATCTAGCATCTCTGGCAGGTTTTACGAATGCGGTTAACTTTTCTGATAATTTCCAAAGAAAATTTGAGATTAAACCTTCTTACTTCATTAAGATGATGAAAGAAAATATTAAAGGTAACGCTTAAAAAACAAAACTTCAACATTTACATGTTGAAGTTTTTTGAAGAAGAACTTTACTATTCTAAATAGTATTGTTTTTTTTGTTTGGTTATTA
>CAZHCK010000084.1:0-2449 GCA_964530915.1 uncultured Cloacibacterium sp.
AACTTTTCGCCCAATTTTCTATGCTGTACCAAACGTACAATGTAGATGTAGAAAAAGTAGATAAAATCATTATTGGCTCTGTAGTACCTCAGCTTACACACATTATCAGCAGTGCTTTGTATAAAATCCACGGAATAGAAGCAATAGTGGTAGATAGAAAAACGCACTCTCCTATTCATCACAAGTCTAATCAAATGGGAACTGATATTTTTGCCAATTTAGTAGCGGCTCATTTTCTCTATCCCAACAAAAAGAAAATTATTTTAGATTTCGGAACTGCACTTACCGCTAGTTGTGTAGCCGAAGATGGAGAAGTTTTAGGAGTAATCATCGCTCCAGGAATTATCACTTCTCTTAATTCTTTGGTAAAACAAACCGCACAACTTCCTGAAATAGAACTAACTAAACCAAAATCTGTTTTGGGACATGATACGGTTTCTTGTATGACTTCGGGGATGGTTTATGGGTTTTTAGGAATGGTAGAAGGTTTTATTGACCGTATAAACGAAGAAGTAAACGATGAATGTTTCGTGATTGCAACAGGTGGAGTTTCTCATGTTTATCAACCTTTGACGAATAAAATAGACATCGCCGATAAATTGCACACTCTAAAAGGTCTTTATTTCCTAGGGAAAGACAAATAAAGGTTATCTTTTTTCTTTAAAGAAACTTTTCACGATTTCTGAGCATTCATTTTCTAAAATTCCCGAAACAATTTCTGTTTTAGGATGAAGTTTCACGTTTTGATTGATGAAACCTCGTTTTTCATCTCTCGCACCAATGACTATTTTAGAAATTTGTGACCAAGTTAAAGCTCCTGCACACATTACACAAGGTTCTAGTGTAACATACATCGTACAATCTTTCAAATATTTTCCACCTAAAAAGTTTGCCGCAGAAGTAATTGCCTGCATTTCTGCATGTGCAGTCACGTCATTTAATTGCTCTGTAAGATTATGACCTCTCGCTATAATTCTATCTTTGAAAACAATGACACAACCAATAGGAACTTCATCTTTTTCTTTGGCAATTTCGGCTTCTTGCAAAGCCTGTTTCATAAAATATTCTGGTGTAAACATTACTCTTCTACTACAAATTTTACCGGCAAGACAAATTTAGATTTTACATTGGTGCCTCTTTGAAAAGCACTTTCCCAATTTCCAGTGGTCATTAAAAACGCCAGCAAAGCTAAATCGTTAAATTCTTTTTCCGCTCCTTCAACTTTTTCTATGTAAAGCGAATGGTCATTTTGAACAATGAAATGGATTTTTGCAGATTTTGAAAAATATTCATCTAATCTATCTTGATACCGATTTTTGATAAAATCATGCACTTCTTTATATAGAGCGGGAAAACCTTGAGAATAATTCGCTGCTTTATCAGGAATTTCTTGTTGGGCTGCTTCTTGACTTGGGCCAATCAATTTTTGAGTTTCTAAATACGTTTGAACCACCGAAAAATAATGGTTAAAACGTTCTCTATTATTTTTTCTTCTGCTGAGTAGATTTTGGTAATAAATTTCGCTGATTTCAGAATCAGATTTTCCTTTAATTTCTTCCTGATACTTTAGTTTCAGTTGAGTTTCTATGCTGTCATGCTTTGTTTTTAGAATTTTTAAAGATTCTAATTGTTGAGCATTTATCCCACAGAAAAAAAGAAGAAAGAAAAAGATTTTTAGCATAAAAATTATTCGAATTTAATACTCAAAGGCATTCTGAAAGCATATTTTACAGCATTTCCTTTTTGAAGAGCAGGTTTAGTAAATTTTTCTGAAATAAGATACATGGCAATTTCTGCTTGCTTATTAAAACTTATGTTTTCACCTTCTGCTTTGATATCGGTAATTGAACCATTTTCATCTACCACAAAACTCACGGTGGTATTGAGTTCATTTTTACAATATTCAATTCCTTTTGAATAAAATAAAGAAGCTACTTTTTCTCTCAAAGCATCTATTCCGTTGGGAAATTCTGGCGCTTCGTCTATTTCTGTATGACAAGTTTTAACATTAGAAGAATATTGACCTTTTAAATATTCAAGTTCTTCTACATTTTTCACTCTTATTAATGCACCAAGATACGCAGTATTTCTTATACTGTCTAATTTGAGCATAAATTCTGTAAAATCTTTTTTGACGGTTTCTTTTTCTTGAGCCGTAAAAGCAT
Organism: uncultured Cloacibacterium sp.; assembly: GCA_964530915.1. Lineage (GTDB taxonomy): Bacteria > Bacteroidota > Bacteroidia > Flavobacteriales > Weeksellaceae > Cloacibacterium. The sequence goes on from CAZHCK010000084.1 coordinate 2,166, forward strand.
TATTATACTTTTTGACAAACTCAATTTTCAATAGATTTTCTTGACGATCAAAATGTTGCTTGATAAGCCTAAACTCTTCGTTCTGTTGACCAAAGAGCATACTTCCTGCTAAGAGGAATGCTGTTAAAAGAATAGTTTTCATCTGTGTTTTGTTGTTACAAAAATAACAAATTAAAAACAAATACGAAATTTTTATGGATTTTTAACTTTTGAGAAAGGTTTTAAACAAAAAAATCTCACATTTCTGTGAGATTTCTATTTCTGTGGGTCCTGAGGGATTCGAA
>CAZHCK010000084.1:2549-10345 GCA_964530915.1 uncultured Cloacibacterium sp.
CCCCCGACCCTCTGGGTGTAAACCAGATGCTCTGAACCAACTGAGCTAAGAACCCGAATTTTTTGAAAAGGTTTCGTTCCTTTTTGTGGGTCCTGAGGGATTCGAACCCCCGACCCTCTGGGTGTAAACCAGATGCTCTGAACCAACTGAGCTAAGAACCCTCTTTCACGATTTCTCGTTTTGAGTGGTGCAAATATACAACTTATTACGATTACTACAAATTTTTTTCTAAAAATTCTCCCACCACAAAGTTACTTCCGCCCACAAAAATCATTTCTTCTGGTTTACATTTTATTTTAGCCGCCTGAAAACCAGCATCTACTGTTTCGAAAATTTGGAAGTCTATTTTTGCAGAAAATAGTAAATCTTCATACTCTTTTGGACTTCTTCCTCTGCTAATAGAAGGTTTTACAAAGTAATATTGAGCATTTTTAGGTAAAATTTTCAATACCTCATCTATTTTTTTATCATTCACGAAACCAAGGACAATATGTTTGTACTTTTCAATAGCATTCAATTGTGCAAAAACCATTTCTAAACCAGCTTGATTATGAGCGGTATCACAAATAATCAATGGATTTTCTGAAAACTGAAACCATCTTCCAATAAATTTGGTATTTTGGTGAACATTTATCAAACCATTTTCAAGAGCACTTTCAGAAATTTTTATGTTTTGTTTCCTCAACTCATCTACTAAAGCCAGAACCACTCTTATATTTTTCTTTTGATAATTTCCTTTTAAATCAGTTTCTAAATCAGTAGAAATTTCGGTGGCATCTATAAATTCTGACTTATTTTCGATGGCTTTTTGTTTGATGATATTTTTAACCAAATTTCTTTCGTCGCCAGAAATAACGGGAATATTGGGTTTTACAATTCCTGCTTTTTCTGTGGCAATTTCTTCCAGAGTTTCTCCCAAAATATTCTGATGGTCCAAATCTACATTCGTAATGGCTGCAACCAATGGTTTTATGATATTGGTAGAATCTAATCTACCGCCCAAACCTACTTCAATAATGGCAAAATCTACTTTTTTTTGATGAAAATATTCAAATGCCATAATCGTAGTAAATTCAAAAAAAGAAGGAAGAATTTCTTCTGGAATATTTCTCAATTTTTGAATAAAATCAAAGACAAATTCTTTCTCACAATTGTTTCCATTAATTTTAATTCTCTCTGTAAAATCAATTAAATGAGGAGAATTATACAAACCAACTTTATATCCTTGTTCTTGCAAAACTGAAGCCAGCATATTACTGGTAGAACCTTTTCCATTAGTTCCGCCAATATGAATCATCTTCAGCTTTTCCTGAGGATTTCCAAAAAAATCGCAAAGTTTTATAATATTTTCTAAGCCCGGTTTATAAGCTTTTTGACCATCAATTTGATAATTAGGCATTTGTACAAAAAGCCAATCTAGTGCTTCTTGGTAAGCGTCTGGAGTAAAAGAAATGGGAGTATTTTTTGACACAAAAATTTTTGTTCAAAGATAGGGAAACCCCATTTTATTTTGAAATTTTAAAAATAAAAACTCAATATTTTTTGTTACATTTGAATAAACCACAAAATATTAAAAAATGGAAATTCAACATGAAGACAACGGCAAAAAGGGTGTTTTTTTCATAGAAGAAAACGGAGAAATCATTGCTGAAATGACCTACGTTTGGTCTGGTGAAGACAAAATCATCATAGACCACACTGAAGTTTCAGAAAAACTTGGAGGAAAAGGAATCGGGAAACAATTGGTTCATAAGGCAGTAAAAATGGCTCGTGAAAAACACATTAAAATCCTTCCGCTTTGTCCGTTTGCCAAAAGAGTTTTTGATAAAACTGAAGAATATAAAGACGTACTTTTTTAGCCCTTAATTTTTTGCAAAATGCCTAATCAAAACATAAAAGAATATTCAAATGGAGAAGTAACGGTTCTTTGGGATGCTTCAAAATGTATTCATTCTGCGAACTGTGTAAAAAACCTTCCAGAAGTTTTTAAACCTAAAGAAAAACCTTGGGTACAAATGGAAAATTCTACTTCGGAGAACATTATTTCTACCGTAAATAAGTGTCCATCTGGAGCATTATCTTTGAAAAAATAAGAAATTTTTAGAACGTAATTTTATACGTTCCAGTAGAATTAGTCGAGGCTTTTTCGGCTTTTACGTATTTTTTTACCCAAATTACCGCAGCAGTAACTACACATGGATCAGAAATCCCGCTGCTTCTGCGCGCTGAAATCACGTTTCCGGCTTTATCTACGGTATAAGAAATGGTAATGGTTCCGTTTGCCGTACAATTATGAGAAGGCTGTTCGCCACCTTTTCCCATTGTTCCGGGAATGTAAGAAATAAGCTTTCTGTCAACACCTATTTTACTGTCGCCATCTCCTTTTCCACCAAGAGGATCGCCAGAATTTCCGTCGGCTCCATTAGTTCCTTGCGTTCCGGTTTTAGTTCCTCTTCCTTTGATAAGATTGCCAATTGCGGCGGTTCCTTTTCCATCGCCTTGAGCATTTTTGGTAGTGGTATTGCTGGTAGATGATGTTTTAGAAGTAGTGGTTTTAGATGCTACAGTTTCCGAAGATTTCGTAGATTTTTTTTCAGTTTTGTCCGTTTTTACTGCAGAAGTTTTTTCTGATTTTCCTGTGATGATTTTTTCTGTAGGTTTTTCTACTGCTTTGGGAGTTTCTACTATTTCTTGAGGTTGTGGTTCAGGAGTTTTTAATTCTTCAGGAATATAAATATCTGCTGAAGCTAAACTTCCTTCTTGATTAGCAGGTTCTTCTGCTCCATTTCCGTTTCTATTGTCGCCGAAATTAATCAGCATAGTGGTTACTTTCTCTTCTTTCGGGATTTCTCTCACGAATTGGTAATAAAAAATCAACAAAAACAACAATGCAGAAATCAGCGCAGTAAGTGTTGCGCTTTTTAACTTGTCTATTCTTTCGTCTCGTTTATGTTGAATGATATTTTCCAATTTTTTAATCGCAAGATGCGTACTATTTTATTCGTTTGATTTTATTCTTGAACCGTAGCAATCGCTAAACCATATTTGTGTTTTTCGGCGATTTCCATGGCATAGACTACGTCTTTATGTTTACAATTTTCGTCTGCTCTAATCGTGAAAGTAGGATTGGGCGAACCTTCTACCAATTTCACAATATTCTGTTCTAGTTGTTCTTTTGGTGTTTCTAAATCATTTACAAAATACTTGCCATCTGCATTTATTGTAACAGTTGTAGGGTCTGTAACGCTAGGATCTTGAGCTGCAGCTTTTGGCAAATTCACATCTATTGCGCTTTGGCTTATGGCAGAACTGGTAATCATAAAGAATATCAATAACAGAAAGATAATATCTGTCATCGAAGCCATACTGAACTCGGCGCTTACTCTATTTCTTCTTTTCAATTCCATACTTAAAAAGTTTGAGGTTAGGTTTTAGAAGAATTAAAGTGGTTTATTAAGTGTATCTAAAAACTCATTCACGTGAGTTTGAATTTTTAGCACCAATCTGTCTACATTGGTTACCAAAATATTATAGAAAAAATAGGCTGGGATTCCCACAAATAAACCCACTGCAGTAGTAGCCATCGCAGTATAAATTCCCGATGCCAAAAGTTTAGGCGAAACTGCTCCCGTAACATTAGAAATTTCGAAAAACGCCATAATCATTCCGACTACCGTTCCCAAGAAACCTAACATAGGTGCAGCTCCAGAAGCTGAAGCTAGAATATTCAGGTTTTTTTCTAGTTTAGAAACTTCTAACTGTCCTTGGTTTTGCATGGCATTTGAAATATCAGAAATGGGTCTTCCTATTCTGGTTAAGCCTTTTTCTATCATTCTGGCTTCTGGCGAATCTGTTCTTCTGCATAAATCGATGGCTGATTGTATTCTTCCGTCATGAATGCAGTCTTTAATATTTTCTAAAAAATTAGGCGTTTCTTTAGAAGCTCTTTTGATAAAAAAATATCTTTCGAAAAAAACATATAATGCTAAAATTCCCAAAAGGAAAATAGCAATCATAATCGTATTCCCTATAATTCCTCCGCTGAAAAGTACATCCCAAAGTGAAAATACTTGTTTCTCTGTCACTTTATTGTTAATGATAGTAGTCGTGGCTTGTAAAAACATAATGAAAAATGTTAAGTTCGAATTTCTAAACGATAAATTTAGTGAAAAATTGTAGAATTTCTCGTAGCAATGAATGTTTTTTGAAAAATACTTTTCAAAAAAACTTTAAAAATAAAATAAGATTCTGATGGTTTTAAACGGGAAAGAAAACAGCAGAAAGTTACTCTTCTATTTCGATATCATCTGCTTTGAAATGACATTTCAATTTAAAAGGAATTGGTTCATCTGAACCGGTATAGAAATCATCTATTTTCCCTTGCCAGAATAATTGTAGCACATCTTCTTCATCTTTAGAAAAAGTAAGTTCATTCTCGTAGAGATAGGCTTCTTCGTCGTCATAAAGGTCAACTTCTGTATAGGTTTCTTCCTCTGTATCTTCTATACGGAAAGTTTTTCCTTCCAATTCATTAGAATCAATAGGAAATTCAAATACGTCTAAGGATAGCTGAGGAAAATTATATTGTAGAGAATCGTCTTCTACATGGTCTAAAGAATCATCTGTAATGATTTCTACTTCCAGAAAATTTTTTGAATTGAGATAAACCGCCTTGCAATATGTGCTAGAGATATGGTATTTAAGGGTTTCTTCTGGGTGATAGATTTTTAAAATCCCTTTCATGATGGTGTGTTAAAAAGAATGTTTGTTTTTAAGTTTTAAAAAAATGATTGTCTTTAACAAAGATAAAAAATTTATAAAACCATAAAAGGTTTTTCGTTAAAAATCATAAAAAACGCAGTAAAAAAATTACTGCGTTCGTTATTTTGAAAAATTTATTTGAAGTTAAACTTCAGCGTGAGTACCACTTGTCTCGGTCTAATGTTTATAGTGGTGTAAGAAGTTTGATTTAAAGAAGGATCAAAAGCTACATTCTCGAATACGTTATTATTGGTAATGTTCAGCACTTTTAGTTCTAAATCTATTTTTTCTTCGGACATAGAATATTGGTAAGAAAGATCAAAGAAAGCATTTTTAGCAGTTTTTTCTTTGTTACTAGAGTGCAGTTCGTCCCAAGTGAATCCTAATGTGTGATTTTTGAAAGGATAAACATATGCAGAAAGTGCATGGTTAAATGAATCTGTTTGATTATTGAATTTTGAATCATCTGGAGATTTTGTATTATTAAAACTCCAATTGGCATTATAATCTACACTTAACCAAGAGAAATAATTGTTATTAAATTTAACACTTACGCCTTGATTTCTGCGTTCTACATCTATAAAACTAGATTCAGTTGGTGTAGAATTTGCGGGTAATTGTTGATAATTACTCAATGAATAATTATATCCTACAGAAGCGTTGGTTTTTAACTTAGGAAAATATTTCCCGAGTTCTGTTCTTGCAGAATTGGTTTTGCTTATATTTTGTAAATTATAACCTTCTACAGTAAATTGTTGATTATCAACATCTAATTTAGTAAGATAAGTGATATTATTTGTTCTATCATTAAAATTATAACTTACATTAAAGAAAATGTTGTTCAATGGATTTCTGTATTCCAACCTTGAACCTACAAAATTTGATTTTGCCTGCTGAATATCAGTATTTTTCATGGTAATATTTCTTGCAGAAAGCAAAATAAACCCGTTATAAAGATCATTAATACTTCCAAATGAATTAGTAATTCCCGCGAAAGTTGAAAATTTCCAAAACGAAGTTAAATCATATCTCATGAACAATCTTGGTTCATAGGTTACTTTATTTATTGTTTTATCTAAATTCTTGGCTCCTGTAGCAGAAATATTATTAAAATTAACAGGGAAAGTTAAATTCACATCTAAACCTTCTCTCTTATAGTTCACCATCATTTGTGCATAAGGTTTCATGTTTTTGAATTTAATATCATTCTCATAATCAGCACCTAAATCTACTAAAGAATTATTTTTTTCGCCATTAAAATCAGTTACTAATTTGTTTTGAGTAAAATTAAGCCCAACTTCTGGAGTAAAAGTCCAATTCTTTTTTGACAAACCAATTGATACAGAATGTGCCGCTTCGAATGTTTTTAAATTCAAATATTGATCTACAAGATCTGAAGTGTTAATTTTTTCATTATCACTATTTAAATATGAGGCAGGATTAATGCCTAAATTCTGCTTATCATCTCTATAACTGATGAAAGACATTGCATTTACCAATCTTTCTTTCCAAGGAATAATGGCACTTAATGAGTTTTGGAAACTATTAGATGGTGTTTTAACTTTTTGATTAGCAAATTTATTATTATTGCTCACATTTGATTCGTCTCCGTTCCAAAGTCCGTTATAAGTAGTGGTATTTTTAAAGAAACTTTTGTTGGCGTTTTTAGAGAAAATAATTTCACCTTTTGCTTGATTAGTATAGTGATTACTTCTCGCAAAATTAACATTTCTCAAATTATTATCAGCGGCATATACTTTCGTAACACTCTCTTTATCAATTGCATTATTGGCATAACTTGCATTAGCTTTTAACTCCCATTGTTTCGAAAGATTGGTCAAAACATTGGCAGATAAATAATGTACATTATTAAATAAATATCTTTTTACAGGAACATTTTGAGGCGGAGATGAAGATTCCACAGAAAGCCAAGAATTTTCAGAAAAATTTCTTCTCATTCCTTCAAATCTATTTCCAAAAGCCAGAATATTATTCTCTTTTTCTACTTCTTCTCCCATATTATTGGTCTTGTAATTCAAAACCCATTGGTATTTTTGAGTAAAAAGCATCGGAGAGAGTTTTACATTCCAAAGAGATGGCGCCACACCAAGAGAAGTTTCTCCTCTTCCTGTCATGGTAATAGATTTTTTGAGCTGCACATTAATCGCCGCATTTTCTGAAGAAAGTTTATCCTGAAGAATTTTTACAGGTTGATGATTTTCAAGCACTTCTACTTTTTGCACAGCATCTTTTGGGAGAGAATTATTGATTACACCGTAACTTCCTTCCATTAAATCTTTTCCGTTTACATAGAATTTGTTAATCGGTTCACCTTGATAGAGAATAGAACCATCTTTATTAACTTCAATCCCAGGAATTTTTTTCAAAACATCCGCTAAACTTCTGTCTGCTTTGCTTTCGAAAGATTTTAAATCATAAGAAATGGTATCGCCACGTTTGGTAATAAGTTTCGTTTTCAGTTTTACTTCCTTAATTTCTGTGGCTTTTTCTTGAAGCACAAAATTCAAAGTCTGAGTTGCGTTATTATAATTTTCGGTGATGGTTTGATGGTTAAAAGCTTTTACTTTTACGAGAATTTTTTCTTCATTACTTGTAAAAGTCACTTTATAATTTCCTTTGGCATCGGTAATTGCATATTCTAAAATCGCATTTTTGCCTATTTCTTCTATGGTTACACTTGCGCTTGCAAGCGGTTTTCCATCATCATTTTTTACGGTACCAGAAATGGTTTTTTGAGCAAAAATTACAATTGAAAATAATAAAATAAAGGTAAATGAAAGTATTTTTTTCATGTTTAAAAGTTTATCACTAAAGCATTAGTAAAAGAAAAGGATATTGTGTTACAAAATTTTTAGATAATCATTTCGGATAAATGTTAAAACTAACGTTTGTTGATATTTAAGTATATTGAAAATGGTTTATTTTTCCACAAGAAACGTATTCCTGTTGCTAAATTCAGTAATTTTGCAGAAATTTAATTTTCAAATAAAAATTTATCTCAACATCATATGTCT
>CAZHCK010000085.1:0-10203 GCA_964530915.1 uncultured Cloacibacterium sp.
AATCTGTACTATCTGTGAGACACTATTATTTTAATTAAATCTTCTAAATTGCTTTCTTTACTGGTAAAAATTCTATTTTTTGTAAATTTTCTCAGCTCTTTTTCTGTGGTTTGTCCGATAGAAAAAATTTTCAAATTTTCTAAGGAATTAAACTTTGCAAAACTACGAACTCCACTTGGACTAAAAAAAACTACAGCCTCATATTTTTCATGAATTTCTGGGTAGAGAATTTTAGTATTGTAAAGCACTACTTTTTTGTATGAAATATTCTGAAGCGGTAATGCTTTATCTAAAATATCAAGTGCTAAATTTCCACAAAAATGAATGAAATTTTCTTTTTGGCTATTCTTGAGAATAAATTCAGACAAATCATTAAGATGTTTCTTCACTTTAAAAGTTCCAAAACCGTTATTTCTCAATTCTTTTTTGGTTTTAAGACCTACTGCGTAGATTTTATTATAATGAGTTTCTTGAAAGTTTTCATTCGGCTGAAAACCATTTTCAAAGAAAGATTTTACAGCGTTTACACTCGTAAAAATGAGTGAAGAATTCTTAAGTGGAAAAGGTTTAGTTTTAATTTTTTCGATGGCGATAAAATCCTTAAAATCACAAGAAAAACCGGTTTCTAATTTCTCTGAAACCTCATGTTCGATTCCTGTTTTAGTGAAAAGGATTTTCATGACTACTCTATTCCTTTATTTGTTTCTTAATCTCCTCCATCATCTCTTTTCCTCCGTTTTCAAGCACAAATTCTGCAAATTTTTTACCGTAATTTTCGGAATCATCATATTCAAATTCTTCAACTACATTTATCGTTTTTCTTCCGTCTAAAGAATTTAATCTTCCAGAAAACTTGATTTTATTTTCTTCAAAAACAGCTATTGCTCCAATTGGCGCAGTACAGCCGCCTTCTAAAGTTCTGAGGAAATTACGTTCTATTTCAACGCAAATTTGAGTGGTTTTATGATTTATTTTTTGCAAAATTTCTTTGGTTTCTACATCATCTACTCTACTCGAAATCGCTACAACTCCTTGACTAGGCGCAGAAATCATAAAATCTAGCATTTCATACTCTAACTCCATTTTCATTCTTTTAATGCCTGCCAAAGAAAAAAGCGTAGCATCAAAATCTCCTTCTTCTAATTTCTTTAAACGCGTCTGTACGTTTCCTCGGATGTCTGAAAACTGAGTGTTCGGAAATTTTTCTGACCAAAAAGCTCTTCTTCTTAAACTGCTGGTTGCAATTTTAAGTTCTGCTAAATCTTTATTTTTAGAAGAAGATTTTCTCACCAAAACATCTTGCGGGAAATCTCTTTCCAAAACAGCAGAAACTTCTATATTTTGAGGTAAAATGGTAGGAACATCTTTCAGAGAATGTACCGCAATATCTATTTCATTGTTAAGTAAAGCGATGTCTAAATCTTTGGTAAAAACGCCAGTAATTCCTAGGGAATAAAGCGGCTGATTAAGGTTTTTATCACCAGAAGAAAGCACAGGAACCAGCACTGTTTCGTAGCCTAAATTTTGTAATTTTTGTTCTACTTCTTTTGCTTGCCACATTGCAAGAGGCGAATTTCTGGTACCTATTCTAATCATTATAAAAATTTATTTTCTTGAAAACTTCGTAAATCCTAAATCTTAAATTCTAAAATTACTGATGCTTTTTGTTGAACTCTTCTTTAGGTTGTTCTACCAAAATTTCGTTCATCAGTTTAGTAACTTCTTCGGCACGAAGCGGATTTTCGATGATATATTTCGCAAATCTATTGGTGATTTTTTGAATCAATTTTTCGGTGAGTTCCATGTCTTCTATATCCACATATCTGTGTTTTCTGTGGAAATTATGCATTTCATGGTCTTCTATATGTTTCAGCGCAGCTTTAAACTGATGAATATTCGGTGCGAATTTTCTTTTTCTTTCCCAAGCCAAAAATTCTTTGGTCATTTCCTTGATGATTTTCTCTGCTTTAGGAATTTCTTTCTTGCGCTGTTCAATGGTTTCCTGAATATGCTTAGACAATTCGTCTACGTCTACCAATTGCACCGCTTTATTTTCCGCCACTTTTTTATCTACATTATTCGGAATAGAAAGGTCTATCACCAATGTTTCTTTTCCATTCGGAAAATGTTTCTGGTGAATAATCGGGTGCGAAGCACCAGTTGCCACAATAAGGATATCTGTAGATTTCAGTTCTTCTTCGAAATTTTCAAAAGCAATTTGCGGAATGTTATACTTTTCTGCAATTTTCTCTGCTTTTTCATAAGAACGGTTGGCGATTTTTACTTTTGGCTGATAAACATGTTTCACCAAATTTTCTACAGTATTTTGACCGATTTCGCCAGTTCCCAAAAGAAGAATATTCTTTTCTGAAATCTGTTTTTGAGTTTTTAAGATATAATGAACCGCTGCATAAGAAACAGAAGCTGCTCCGTTTGAAAGTGCGGTTTCGTTTTTAATTCTTTTAGAAATTTGAATCGCCGAATTGATGGCTCTCTCTAAGTAAGGATTACTGAAACTTTTGTGTTTTTTGAATCGATGGTAAGCATTTTTTATCTGACCAATGATTTCGAAGTCTCCTAAAATCTGACTTTCTAAACCTGCAGAAACTCTGAAAAGATGGTAAAGTGCTTCTTCGTTTTTCTGAACATTTACAAACTGCATAAAATCCATCAAACTTACGTCTACACTCTTGCAATACATCTCTGCAATAGCCATGTAATTACTTGAAGTAGTGTAGATTTCGGTTCTGTTACAAGTAGAAACTACAAATGCATCACCGAGTTTCTTTTCATGAATTTCTTTTACGAACTGTTTTACGTGTTCATCAAAAAACGCAAATTTCCCTCTGATTTCGGCATTGGCTTTTTCAAAACTAATGCTTAAAACAGTGAAGTTCTGTGTATTATATGTCTTTGCAAGAGAATTCATTTCAAGTCTGCAAATTTAATCATTATTATGATATAAAATTTCTAATTTTCATCATATTTTAATAGATGTTATGAATTGAAATATTTGGTCATTACATAATGAAAACCGATGGGTTTTACGTTAAACAATTCACCTTCAATTTTATACCCTAATTTTTCGTAAAATTCCGCAGCTGTTTCTCTGGCATTCATCCAAATTTTTTGAATTTGAGCTTCCCTTAGGATTTCCTCTGCTTTTTCTACCAATTTTTTTCCTATTCCTTTTCCTTGATAATCTTCTGAAACTGCCATTCCTCTAATTTGAGCAATTTGTCCATTTTGCAAGACCGTAATAATTCCCACAATTCTATCTTCCACGAAATAACCTAGATGAAAAGTTTGGTCGTCAAAATCACCACTAAATTCATGCGATTCTTGAGGAAGATTTTTTCTAAGGATTTCTCGTCTAAGAAGATAGGTCTCTTCTGGGCTAATTCTCTTAATCATTTGAAAATCTGAATATTAAATTATTTTAAGAAATGAAATTCATTAAATTCTCAACAGAGAAAAATAATTTTTAAAGTTTCGAGTTTAAAGTTACAACAAGCATTTAAAAATTTATAAAATTTTAACGATATTTTTTGTTTTTCATTATTTTTAAATGCTCTGAAATTTATATCTTTGTCACTTAAAAATTTATAGAAGAAAATGGGGTTATTTGATATGTTCACGCAAGAAATTGCGATAGACTTAGGAACAGCGAACACACTTATCATACATAATAATAAAATCGTGATTGACCAGCCGTCAATCGTGGCTATCGAGCGTTCATCTGGAAAAGCAATTGCTGTAGGAGAACAAGCGAAACACATGCAAGGAAAAACGCACGAAGATATTAAAACGATTCGTCCGCTAAAAGATGGTGTAATTGCAGATTTTGCTGCATCAGAACACATGATTAAGGAATTTATCAAACAAATTCCTGGCATCAAAGGAAAATTAATTCAGCCTTCTCTTAGAATTGTAATTTGTATTCCTTCTGGTATTACAGAAGTAGAAAAAAGAGCGGTAAGAGATTCTGCTCAAAAAGTAAATGCTAAAGAAGTAAGATTAATTTATGAACCAATGGCTGCAGCAATAGGTGTAGGAATTGATGTACAAAAACCTGAAGGTAACATGATTATCGATATAGGTGGTGGTACTACAGAAATTGCAGTAGTGGCTCTTGGTGGTATTGTTTGTGATAAATCTGTAAAAATTGCAGGTGATGTTTTCACGAATGATATTGCTTATTACTTAAGAACGCATCACAACTTATATATCGGAGAAAGAACAGCAGAAAGAGTGAAAATAGAAGTAGGTTCTGCAGTAGAAGATTTAGATGTAGAAGTAGAAGATATTCCAGTACAAGGTAGAGATTTAATTACCGGTAAACCAAAAGAAATTATGGTAGGTTATAAAGAAATCGCAAGAGCTCTAGATAAATCTATCATCAGAATAGAAGATGCAGTAATGGAAACGCTTTCTCTTACTCCGCCAGAATTAGCAGCAGATATTTACAAAACTGGTATTTATTTAGCTGGTGGTGGTGCTTTATTAAGAGGTTTAGCGGACAGACTTCACAAGAAAACAGGATTACCAGTTTTCGTAGCAGAAGATCCATTAAGAGCAGTTGTTCGTGGAACTGGTATTGCTCTTAAAAACATGGATAAATTTAACTTCCTCATAAAATAAGTAAAAACCTAGTTACACAATGGGGTTTTTGATAAGATTATTTAGCAAGAACGGATTATTTCTGTTCTTTCTTTTTTTACAAATAATTGCCGTAACATTGATTTTCAGTAGAAACTCAATGCAACAATCTTTTATCGCAGCACAAACTACCGCGTTTAATGCATGGGTTTCTGGTTACATAGACGAAGGAACCAGCTACTTAAAACTGAAACAAATTAATGAAGAATTAGTTGCTCAGAACAAAACGCTTATGCAACAACTATACGGTAAAGAAAAAATTAAAAATCCTAGTTTTGTAAGAGTTACCGACACGATTGGTGGTGGACAGATTTACACTTTCGTAGATGGTGAAATTGTAAATAATTCTATCATTAGAAAAGATAATTATTTTACCATCAACAGAGGAAAAAGACATGGCGTTTTTCCTAAAATGGGCGTAATTGCACCACAAGGAATTGCAGGAATTGTGATCAATACCACTAATAATTATGCATTGGTACAATCTGTACTCAGCATGAATAAAATTAGAATTAATGCTTCACTTAAAGATTCTGGATTCTTCGGGACGCTTACTTGGAGAGGTGAAAACTCCAGAACCATGCATTTATCAGATATTCCTAAATATGTGCCGATAAAAGTTGGCGACACCGTAGTTACGGATGGTAAATCTGCAATTTTCCCACAAGGAATTATGATTGGTAGAGTTGCGGGCTACGAAGTAGATTCTAAAACGGGATATTGGGATATTTCTGTAGAACTTAGCCAAAAAATGGGGCAACTTAACAAAGTTTATGTTGTAAGAAATTTAAAAAAATTAGAAGTAAAACAAATTCAAGATACTCTTGATGCCACTATAAACAATGATCAGTAGAAATTTATTTACAGATGTTTTATTAATCGCAATGTTAGTCACATTGCAAATATTTTTATTTAACAGAATAGATATTGCTGGTAAATATACTCCTGTCATCTACATTATTTTTGTTTTGTTTTATCCTTTTTATAGAAATCTCTATATTTTCCTATCGGCGAGTTTTATTTTAGGATTATCTATAGACGCATTTTTAGGAACTTGGGGTATCAATGCATTTGCCACTACACTTATCGCCTATTTTAGAACCATTATTTTCAAAACTTCCACAGAAGTCTCTTCGGATGTATTTTCCTTCCATAATCTTCAGTGGTCACAGTTTCTATTTTATATTTTTTCAAGTATTTTTGTGCATCAACTATTAGTTCAGAGTATAGAATTTTTTAAATTCGACAGGTTTTTTGAAGTAATACTTAATATTTTAGTAACCAGTGTTATTTCTATAATATTTGTACTCCTCTATTCGTTAGCATTTAAAATCAAAGAAAAAGTTTGAAAACAGCCTATTATAAAATTACCTTATTTCTCTTTCTCATTGCCGCAATTTTTGTGGCAAGATTGGTCTATTTACAGTTGCTTACAGATAGATATGCGCTCAATGCTGCCAATACTTCTATCAAAATAGACTATGTCATTCCTCAACGCGGAATCATCTTTGACCGAAACGGAAAAATTTTAGTAGGTAACCAACCTTCTTATGAAATTTCTTTTACCCAAAGTCAAATGACTCCAGATTTTGACACTTTGGGATTTTGTAATTTATTAAAAATCAGCAAAAAAGACTTCATCAAAAAAATAGAGTCCATTAAAAAAGAAAAATATTACTCTAAGCTGACTCCTATGACTTTCAAAAGTGATATGAGCAGAGAAGAAATCGCTAGAATTCAAGAAATTATCTTCAAATATCCTGCTTTTAACATTGTAGAAAGACCTCAACGTAAATATGAAGTTTCTACCTCTGGGAATTTACTTGGATATACCAATCAAGTCAACGAAAATTATATCAAAAAAGATTCTCTTTATTATTTGCCTGGTGATATCGCTGGTATTACAGGAATAGAGCGCGCTTACGAAAAACAATTGCGAGGTGAAAAAGGAATGCGCTACATTCAGAAAGACATTAAGCTGAGAAATGTAGGCCCTTATAAAAACGGTGAGTTAGATAAAGAAGTAGTTTCTGGTAAAGATTTAACGCTTACTATAGACTATGATTTGCAAAGAATCGCCGAAGAAATGCTCGTGAATAAGCATGGCGCAATTGTAGCACTTGACCCAAATAATGGAGAAATTTTAGCTCTCGCTACTGGTCCAGACATAGACCCAAATCTTTTTACAGGTCCTAACAAAAAAACAAATATTTATAGGTTGGCAAATGACACCATCTATGATAACAAACCTACTTATGACCGTTCAGTTCAAGCAGCTTATCCTCCAGGCTCGCCTTTTAAATTGTTAACTGCATTAGCTGGTTATCAAATGAAGGTCATCAGTGATTCTACAAAATTTACTTGTAGACATGGTTATAGAATGGGAAGACATACCATCGGTTGTCACTGTGGAACTTTTTGGCCTATCGGAATGGAAAAAGCCATAGAAAAATCTTGCAACAACTATTTTTCTAGTGTTTATTATAAAATCACCGAAAAATACGGTCCAAAAGGAAGAAATAGAGCCATAGATGAATGGAAAGAAATCATGAACAGCTTTGGTTTAGGAGAATTCATGAATAATGACTTAGCAGTTGGTGCAAAAGGAAAAATTCCTTCTGGAGAATTTTACACCAAAAGATTAGGCGAAAAATGGCATCCATATCAATCTGCTATTTTTAATGGAATGGGACAAGGAGACGTTCTACTTACTCCGCTTCAAATGGCAAATTTTACTGCAGCAATTGTAAATAGAGGTTGGTATTTTACGCCACACATTGTAAAATCCATTGACGGAAAGCCAAATCCAGACGAAAGATTTAAGAAAAAACATGTGACCAAAGTAGAACCTAGATATTTTGATGTGGTTCTAAAAGGAATGAAAGATGTTTTCATCGGCGGAACAGCAAGAGGTCTTCTTTCTAAAGAATTTACACAACTAGGAAAAACAGGAACAGCGCAGGTTCCTGGAGGAAGAGATAACTCAATTTTTGTAATGGCAGCACCTGCTGATAAACCCAAAATTGTAGTGGTTGCGGTAATTGAACACGCTGGTTTTGGTGCAACTTGGGCAGGTCCAGCTTCTACCATTATCGCTGAAAAATATTTGTTGGGAGACATTAAGAGACCTCATCTTTATGATAGAATGATAAAATCTAGTTTTATGGGAGAGTACAAGCGAATGTACATCAATCATCTTACGAAAAAAGGTTGGTATACTGCACCTAAACCAGATCCCATTAAATTGAAAAAACTAGAAGACAGCCTTCGATTACTCAATGAAAAAAAGGCAGCACAAAACCCTAAAAAATTAAAAGACACCACTAAAAATAATAAAACGTAAAAGATGAAATGGGCAGAAGGAATTGATAAACTTGGCATTTTTCTATACTTGGCTATTTCACTTTTTGCAATAGCAAATATTTATAGTGTAGATGAAGGATTAGGAACCAAACAATTTATATTTTTTGGAATTTCACTCGTGGTAGGACTTCTAATTTTCACTATGAGAACAAAGTTTTTTGAAAACTTTGCAGGTATCTTTTTCATATTGGGTGTCCTTTCATTAGCAGGTTTACATGTTTTTGGAACTGAAATTTTAGGTCAAAAAAACTGGTACAAATTTGGCGGTTTTACCATGCAACCCGTAGAATTTGCCAAGATAGGAACAGCACTTATGCTCGCCAATTACGTTTCTGGACCAGATTTTAATCTGAAAATGAGAAAATCACAGTTGACGGTTTTAGCAATTATTGGAGTACCAGCTTTAGTTGTTTTATCCATTCCAGATGTAGGTTCATTATTGGTTTTTACAGCATTTGCGATTGCTTTATATAGAGAAGGTTTAAATGGTTGGTTATTTGTAGTAGGATTTGTTTTAGCAGCTGTTTTTCTTTTGTCAATTGCGTTTAATCCTCTTTACATTACTGGAGTTTTAGTAGGTTTAGTCCTCATTTTCATTCTCTTTAATTATCAAAAAATTCATTGGAGCGTTCCTACGATAGTCACCATTGTTGGAAGTTTGGGAATTCTTGCCGGAATCAGTTTTGGAACTCCTAAAATCATGGAGAAATTGCCAAATCACCAGAGAGAAAGAATAGAAGTTCTTTACAAAGGCGAAAAAGCTTTCCGAGATACTTCTGGTTATAACTTATTGTATTCTAAAACGGCAATTGGTTCTGGCGGATTTTGGGGAAAAGGTTACAAACAAGGTTCTGTAACGCAAGGAAAATTCGTTCCTGAACAAGAGACAGATTACATATTCTGTACAGTAGGAGAAGAATGGGGCTTCTTCGGAAGTTTTCTTTTGGTGTTATTTTATGCCATTTATATTGGCAGAATATTTTACTTAGCCGAAACTCAAAAAAATACTTTTAATAGAGTTTTCGGTTATTGTTTTGCTGGGATATTACTCATGCACTTTTCCATCAATTTAGGAATGGTAATGGGACTATTTCCTACAGTGGGAATTCCACTGCCTTACTTCAGTTATGGAGGGAGTTCTCTTTTAGCTTTCTCTATTATGACCGCTATTTTCTTTAAATTAAATTACGCAGATAAGAATTCACTCGTATAAAAAAACCTCCGCAACTAGTTGCGGAGGTTTTTTATCACTATTTAATTTAATTAATCTATATTAATTCGTTGCTTCTGCTGTAGCAATATTTTGATCGTCTTTTAAAATTCTTTTAGCAAATCTAAATTTTGGACCCCAATAAGAATCGTTAAGTGAAGAAACCATAACGCCTTTTGATGTAGCTGCGTGAATAAATTTAATTTCTCCTTCTGGTGTAACTTCTTGTACTATTCCAACGTGAGAGATTCTTCTGTTGTGTGCAAAGAAAACTAAATCTCCTTTTTGCAATTGCTGTCTCTCTACTCTTTCTCCTAACTCAGCTTGTTCTGCTGCTACTCTTGGTAATTCTAAACCTGTAGTTTCTTCATAAACATTTAAAACGAAAGCAGAACAATCTATTCCACTTCTGGTAGAACCACCAAATCTGTATGGAGTTCCTAAATAAGTATTCGCTTCACTTAGAATATCATCTATCGCCTTAGCATGAGAAATCGCTCCTGTAATCAAAGCAGCCATTTCTGATTTTTTTGCCATTTCAAAAGTTGCATTATAGCTATCATAAGAACTTTTGCTCGCAGAATTTAGATTTCTAGTATTTATTTTATCTAGTTTGGTACTAGATTTGTATTTTGTAGGTGTAGAAACAACGTAGTTTGTAACACAAGATTGCAACGAGAAGATGGAAATAATTGCAACCAAACTTAGCAAAACTCTTTTCTTCATATTTATTTGATTATCTGTGTAGATTTCTTTTTTAGACAAGACAAAAGTATATCATACAAGTTTTTTAGGACTTGATAATTGTCAGCTAATCAAAAAATTTAACACTTTTTAACATTTGTCATTCATATGTTAAAAAAAAATTTCCGCGAGGCTCCTATTTTGGAAATCCTGCGGAATTTTTTTTTAAGACTTTTTAACAAAATATTGTCAAAATCTATAAATTATATAAGGCTAGTCTATAATGA
>CAZHCK010000086.1:0-10075 GCA_964530915.1 uncultured Cloacibacterium sp.
GGTTATAGTTTTGATACTAAATATAGTTTTTTAATAAAAAAAAGTAATGATACAGTTTCTATCATTGATTATGACGGACATGAACAAATAATAATAAATAGAAAAAATAAAGAAGGTGTTAAGAAACTTTTATCAAAAAAGGGGGAGCAAGTATATAGTGACTTATTGAATTCCCGCCCGCTCTGCGAAGTTTGTAACTTCGTAGCAGATAAATAAAAGAAAACGCTAACTGTAAGAAGGTTAGCGTTTTTTGTTATAAAAAAATTAGATATTACTAATTCTATAATCCCCGCTTTTGGGGCTCCTTCTAACAGGTGAAAATTTTAATCTACGTTTTCTAAAATTCATAAAATGTAGTATTAATAATAGTTATATAACATGGCTACCTCTAAAAAGCCATCAATTTTAGTGTTCGCTTTTTAAAATAGTATTTCATTAGGTAAAATACTGTTTCGTGGTAAGTTGTAATTTCTATAATATAAAATAAAAAAAGAACCCACGCCGTTGTATATACCCTCAAGTATTTAGTGAGTGTTCAAGACCTCACCTTACGGGTGTACAAGCACCCTCGTTGTATTTTTTCAACTATCCAATAATCAATTCAATACCCGCTTTTTCAGCTTTGTATTTTATCATAGACTGCAACTCATAGTAACTCCAATTGCGAAGCACAAATTCCTGTTCTTGGGCAATGCCAATCTTGTCTTCCTGATTTTTAAGAATAAGCGTGCCTGCCTGTTGCTGAATGCAAAAATCAATAAGCCGTCTGCTGTAGACATGAAGTCGATGGTTAACAAACCGACTTTCCAAATGCTCTCGATTAAAAAGAGCCTTTTGCTTGCGTTTAGCTCCTTTTCCAGAACGGGCAGAAGCAATACCCGCTTGAAGCCTTTTTTGACTAGCCTGTATAGCCAACCTGCGGTAGAGAAATTCCTCCTTACTGCCTATAGTAATGCGCGCTTGATGGACTTTCGCTACAATAGGATGTTCTAGAGACAAAAAAGCTTCAGCTATAATTTCAGGTTTCAAAGAATGTTCCTCTTTTTCAAATTCAAATACCGCAAGCCAATACATTTTTTGGTCTTTCAATTGTATCTGCGAGGTACACAGTTTTATTTCACCCTTTAAAAGCCTTTCCATAATCAATCGCTTATCTGTATAGTCTTTCCCCAGATATGTTTTCATAGGAATGGCAAATGCATTAAAACAAAACGCTTTCTTTTCATTATCATACCTCATTTTGCTGATGCATTTCACAGGAAGTGGAATAGGGATGTCTTTTCTATAATTCCTCAAAGATTTCAATCCCTGCCAATAATGAGCTTTCTCTTTAGAAAAAACAGACTGAATCGTATTGTTCAGGCTTCCCAAAATATCAGTAGGGATTTCCCCTTTGAATTTGTCAAAAACCATGCGTGCCGTAGTGTTGGTTTTAGAACGGTTAAAGAGTCCCTTTTCATCCTTGTTGACATCCGCCAACTTATATTGAATCTCTTCCGTGAAATAAAAGAAATCCTTCATCATTTCCTGAACATAAAGATGAGAAACAATAAAATTTGCAGCCCTATAACATCGGTTCTGATAGCGGTAGAGCTTTTCCCACATCTCATTTCTCTCATCGTTGGGAACATCCAGAACCAACTGAATTCTTCGGGTAAGGAGAATGGTAGATTTTTCCATGTTAATGAGGCATTACACTGTTGTTCTGATGTTGTAGATATTGATACGCACACAGAAATTCACGGTGCACTTCCTTTTCAGACAATTGAAGCTCTTGGGCGATTACAGAGAAAGAGGCTTTTTGTTCAAACCTTCTTTTCAAAATTTCAAGTTGTTGAGGACTAATTTTATCCCTTGGTTGTTCTTGCACAGATATTTTTTCCTTAGGCGGTTCAAAACCACTGCCTTTAATAATCTTTCTAAGGTCTTGGATGGCGTTGTTCACCTCATTGCTAATTTGGGTTACACTGCTTCCCATAGCCTCGGCGATGGGCTTATACTGAAAACCATATTCCAAACAGAGTTCTAGGAGGTGTTTTCTTTTGGAATCTAGAACGTTTAATACCTTCTTCACTTCATCCCATCTTTTTTGTTCAGTTTCTTGATGGTGGAGATGCTCTTTATCATGCGCAGGGTCGTAACCCGCAAGATAATCCTGATAGTTTTCGTAGCGTTCTAGAGAATTGATAAGCTTTGTAAATTTGTTTCTGGGAGACCTGTAATAGGTGAGGCACTCTCTCTTCAAAACAAAGCGTAGAAAACCCAAAATATGACCCGGACTTTCTATAGCATCACGATGCAGCCAAAGTTTAAGAAAAACATCCTGCACAAGCGTTTCCACCACAAAATCATCCTCTAGCAATTGTTTCCCGTGCCAGAAAAGAAGTCTTTGATAGCGTGCATAAATAGGTGCTAAAGAATGGGGGTCGCCTTTTTTCAGCAGAGAGTAAAGCTGTTGGTCGTTTAGGGTTCGGGGCAAAGAATTTGTACTTTTCATAAGCAGTGTGTTTTAGGGGGAAGAAACTGCTTCGATCATGAAGAAGAATTCTTGGCACTTTCATACACACTTGCTACATCTTGCCCAATAGAAAAGGCGTGGAACTCAACTTACCGACCGGTGGTACTGGCATACCAAGCAACGATAAGCGAGCCCACGCCAAGGTCGTGGGCACATTTACTTATCCTCTCGTTGCTTTTTGAAAAGTGCCAGTTTTCCAGTCGAGAATCTAAGCAATAGCTTCTATTTTTTTGAACTATCGCAAAATTACATATATGCGTTGTAATTTTTACAAATATAAACAAAATAATTTAATTACGGTCGAACGACCGTAATTTTTTAATGATAAAATATTTCTTTTGTTATATGATTGACATAAACGAGAAAATCTGTACTTATATAACCAAAAATTGGTTAATTCCTTGGCTTAAAGAAAATAAGTCACAGAACTCATTTGCTAAAAATCATGATATTGAAGAAAGTACTGTAAGAAAAATTAAAAGTGATACTACTTACAGAATTCCTGTTGAAACACTTTATAAAATCTGTAAAGCAAGAAAAATTACTCTTGAACAATTTTTTAAACTCATAAACGAATAAAACACCAACGAGAGTTAGTGTTTTTTATTTATTAGATCATTTAAATTTTATTTTTTTACATAGAACATCTTAGCAGAAGTTTTTTTATCCTTTATTTGATTTAATCATAATGTCAATTATATCTTTGTAGTATCCATTTTTATCAAGTTCTTTAGCTTTCAAATAATACTGATTACCTAAGTCAAATTCTCTTTTCTCTAACTTTAAATAATTAGCATACATTAAAATAGCATTAATATGATTTTGGTTTACAGCAACTATGACATGTTTTTCAAATTTATTTTTATCAATTAATCTATAAATACTTGCTAGATTGCTATGAGCACTTGGATTATTTTCATCAAATAAAAGTATACTTTCATTTAATTCGATTGCTTTTTCAATATTTTTTATATGATTCTTGTAAAGTACAGCTAAATTTAATCTAGCTGTTTCTGATGTTGGATTTGCTATAATTGATTTTTCATATGCTTTTTTAGCTTCCTCAAAATTTAGATATAATAATTCATAAACTTGTCCTAAATTATTCCAAGCAGAAAAATTCAACTCATTTAATTCAATAGCTTTTTTATAATTTTTAATGGCATAATCTTTTTGACCTAAATCTTTATATGCATCAGCGAGTATGTTATAACAAGCTGTATTTTCAAATTTAGTTTTAGCTATAAAACTTTTAATTGCTTTTAACTTTTTAAGAGGGTTTGATAAAGAATCTATAGGTATGAGTTCTAGTAACTTTTGAGAATTTGGTTCAATATCGATACGATCAAATAGTACTTTATAAGAATCCTTAAAAAAATCTATTGGTTTAAGAGATACACAATCTTTCAATTTAGTTAAGAAAAAATCTATATTTTGTGAGATGTTTTTTATGTTTTTTAATTCTTCTAAAGATGAAAGTGCATTTGTTGGATCTATTTCTTTTATTGTTTCAGAAATTAGTTTTTCTTTTTCTTGCCAATATCTAACATAATTCATACGCTCAATAATATCAAAATATTTTGCATCAGTAATAATTGGTAAAATCTTCCCCCAAACGAATTTATCATCTTTCAATAATTGTAGTACTTCATACATACAGTTTGTCGATTTCAGATAACTATCTGAAATAATTAATATAGCATACTTTGAATCCCTAATTTTATGCATGAAATTCTGGATGCTTTCAGTATATGATATATTATGATTGTCTTTTACGATTGATAAACCAATCAATGAAAGGTCAGAATAAATTTTATCAGCTATATCTTTATTATTCCAAGAATACGAAATGAAGATGTCATTTGTCATAATTTTTTTTTAACGAAAAAGTATTAGCAAATTTAAAAAATTCACAAACGTAGCAAATTCTTTTTCAGATTGTTAAAACTAGAAAATAAATTAATATGAAACCGTAAGTTCGCCGATTCTTTTTTTTTAAATATAAAAAGTAGCAACAGCGAATAAAAACTTTATAATTTTAATCTAAGTTGTTTCCATAAAACAAGTGAAGAAATTTGCATTTGTAAAATCAGTATTAAAAAACTTCAATAACTCAATTTTAAGCATTCTCAATTTTAGAATTTTGAATCTTAACTAAAAAACAAACCTCACTAAAATTGCTTCTAAAGAGGTAATGTTTATTTAAAATAAAATGGTAGTTGTGCAACATTTACCGATGTTATGGACTGGGGTTATTTTCCTTTAAATCGGCTATTTTCTTTTTGATTGCGTTAAACCGTTGTATTTCCTCATTAAGATTTTCTAATTCAGGTTTTTTGTAAGCATATTTATCACTATGAGAATGTCCTTCCATGTAACGACAACATTGATAAAAACTGTCTAATATTTCGTCTCTTATTTCTGTTGTGAAAAATACACTTTTCAGACTATCAACGCTTACTCTTTCCTCAAAACGTTGAACAACGCCTTTGAAAAGCCCAAAAACCACTTGTGTTTCATAGCTTGTTCTTAGAGCGGCGAAACCGTTTTTGATTTTATCTTCTCTTTGCTCGGGTGCAGATTTTCTTGCTTCTTCATAATAGCCTTGTGCTTTACCTGACGTTTTGTAATCCTTCTCAAACGATGGTGTATTATTTAACCAAATTGTACCCGGTTGGTTTCCGCCAACATTTTCAATCCAATGACAATCGTTCAAAGTATTTGTTTCTTTACAATGACCAATTAATGATGAAACAAAAACTAAATCGTGTGTAAATATGATAACTTGCTTCTGTAACGCTTCTTTTGCAAGACGCTTTGCAATTTCACTTTTTCGTCTTTCGTCTAACGAAGTAACAGGGTCGTCAAAAATAATTCCTTTGTTTACTTCGGATAATTGCATTTCTGCAAGAAAATCAGCAATAGCAATCACTTTCTGTTCGCCCTCACTCAATACAGCATTAGGATTTTTTCCTTTTAATTTGAGCTGTCTGTAAGATTTTCCTGCCGTACCTGTGTGATTGATGTCGATACCGAAATTTCCGTTCAGCTTTTGACATTCCTCATTAAAAGCATCTATATATTTTTGATTAAAATACTTCACTGATAATGCTTTCTCAGTTTCGGTTATTTTGCGTTTTGCATAATCGGCTTTTCCTGCCTTTTTAATCCAGACTTGATTATTTACAAAGGTTTCAAACTTTGAAAAATGTGTGTTGAACTTTTCTTTGTGCTCCAAAAGCATTTTTGAATTCATCAATTTTTCCAATTCTATACTTTGCTCATCTTCTTTTAGCAATTTAATGGAATTATCAATCGCTCCTTCAATCGCAGTGTGTTGTTCAACGCTGATTTTTATTTCTGCTCTTTCATTAGCTGTTTTACTTTGAATATCAGCAATGATGTTTTGAGCCAGAGTTATCTGTTCAGAAAGTTTTTGCTCAAATGCTTTTAACTCATTATAATATTTTTCAGTTAGCCATGCAGTAAGTGTATTGTCTTGTGGAAATAAATCAAAGTTTAAATTCTCGTAATTTGCTTTTGCTTTATCCAATTTTTCTTGTGCTTGTTTTGCGTTTTGCTCCGCAACACTTTTTATAAAAGTCCAATAATTTGAAATTAACTTTTGGGCTTCATCTGAAAGTGGCTGTTGGCAGAGCAAACAGTTGTCGCTATTTTCGGGATAAACTACATTTTCGGCTTTTTGCGTTTTAGCAAATTCTTCGGCAGAAACGATAAAATTTTTCCATTCCGTTGTTCCAATATTTTCAATTTTATCGGTTTTGAAATTTTCTATTCCTTCAGCTTTTGCTATTGCTTCTTTTGAGACACAATCCGAAATTTCAGTTTTTACTTTCTCAATTACTTCAGTTGTGAAAAATTGATTAAGTTTTTCAATCGATTGTTTATTTTGAGCCAATAAACCTTTAATGCCTTCAAGCGTTTTTATTTCTTTCTCTTTTCCTTTGTAAGCCAAAAGAAGTTCGTCATATTGTTTTTGAATTCTTTCTTTTTGTGTTTTATCTTCATCAGAAAAAGGCGTGTATTTTTTTAAATTGTCAATTTTTGTTTCTGCTTTCAGATTTTGAACAAGCGTTTTTATTTCAGAATTTCCGTCAAATAAAGCCGATAAATCGTTTGCTGTATTTCCTGTTTGTTTGGTTTGAATTTCGGTATTTAGTTTTTGTTCAATACGAATGATTGCATTTGTGTATTCAGCAAAAAAACTTAGTCCTGCTGGCCTAAATTCAAATTCGTTTTTGTTTTCAAGATGTTTTAAAACACTGTTTCCGTCAAAAACTGCAAACTGCTCAAACGCGGCATTGTCTTTGTCTGCAAATGATAATGAAGTTTCTGCATTGTTTGATTTAAACGTAAATTTTGCATTAATTGGTTTATGATCGCTGTCAATATGAACATTTGGTAAAATATTTTCTGGTGCTTTTGAATAAAAAACATTTTTCAAAAGTCTTACATACCCTGATTTTCCTGAACCATTTGCACCATAAACAATAGTCAAGTTCGGACTAAATTCAATGGTTTGGTTTTCAGTTAAGGCGTTTACGCCTTCAACATTTTCAAGTTTGGTAAGAAGTAAATCATTTTTATAATTTCCCGAATTTTCAGTATTGTAGTCAATAGAAATTTCGGGTTTTTCTGTTTCGTCTTTAAGCTTTAAATGTTAGAGCAAATAAGAATACGAAGTATCAATGTTGTCATCAGAAATAGCGTTGCCCGACAAAATTTTCTCTGCAAGAAATTTTGCCCAATAAGGTAGTCCGTCAGCGAATTTCTTCACTTCGGTTTCAAGTGTTTCTAATTGTTCTTCTAAAATCGAATTTTCTTCCATAATGGTTAGTTGATTTTTGGACGGACGGTTATTAAGCCTTGCCCATAGAGGTACTGCACTTTATGAATTTCCCCTTCAGAAAACTTTGCTTCCAAAGAAAGGATATTTTGCAAAACCGCATGATATGCAAAGTCCGTGAGGCGGAGAGTTCATCTTTGGGTATAGTTCACATATCCCGTGCCGTAAAATTTTAATGTAAATGCGTGATAGATTTTAGTTTTTGTTTATTAGTTTTATACAAAGTTAATAAAATCAATGGATTATAAAATATAGCCTTCCGTTTTTTTCAAAAAAAATATTATGTAAACTTTACTCATTAGAAATTACAAAGTTTCTTAAAAATCTTTTTTTCTGGGATAAATAGACCTAACTCAAAATTAATTTTTGCCCTTAGAAAAGAATAAAAAAAACTAAATTTTATTTATGTTTTTTTATACAATATGTTAGCTTCAAGGCTTCTATAAACTTTCAGCAATATTTATAAAATCACTCATGCTTTTTCCAATTATTGCCATTCCAGCTTCGTGCGGTGTTTCCAATTTGTATCGACTTTTTGCTGAACCATTCAGTGCATAATCGCAGTTCATTATTATTACTACATACCAATTATTATGTCTTGATTCTATTATAACTTCGTCAGTATAAAAGGGCCAATCTCCTTCAAATTTTTTTTTGAATATTTTTTTCTGTTTATATTTCGAACTAAATTTACTTTTCAGATTATCATAGACGCTTCTTTTATGAGGTTTTCTTAAATATGTTTTATATTTTGATGTCGTTTTTCTATAATCTGTAATGCCAAAATCTTTTTCGTATAAAAGTCCAAAATCAAACATATTGGCTATTGAAAGTTGCTTTGCTAATTGTCCTGCATTGTTAAATATTATTTGTCGAGAAATTGCCGAAATAAATCTTTCAAATTTCTCAATTATATATTTTGAAATCTCATAATAAACTTCATTATTAATTGTAGTGTCAAAACTTGAGAGTTTTTCGTAAGAAATTCCAATTTTTTTTAACAAATCATTTTCAAATTCTTTCCAAACTTGTATAGTATTTATACTAGGTTTTGTACTATTCGTTATTAAATCAAAATTATAATATCTCGCATGCTTACCAAACTCTGAAATTATATATAGTAAGTGTAAAAATTCTTTATCAGTTCTTAAGAAATCATTATCTAATTTAAATTGTGATTTATTAGTAAACTCAAAATAATATTTCTCGAGAATTTCATTTAATAATTTGTCTAAATCATGTCCTAATTTGATAAGATACTTAAAATCTGGAAGTTTTCCATTCTGCTCTAAATGAGAGACACAAATATATGCTTTCATAAACCTTTCAAACCCTTGTGATAAAAGTTGAAAAGGTAAAAAATAAAAATTATTAGAGATATTTAAATTTTGTAATTCCCCAAATCCCATTCGGATTAATTTATGGGCAGTCTCAAACTCTTCTAGTAATGCAAAATGCTTGGGAATTTCTATACTCATTTTAATAACGGGATTTTTTTATTGTTGCAACTAACGGAATAAGGCTTTGCGTAGTACAGGAAACTTTAGTTCGACGAAGTCAATTCGAAGAACTTTAGCTTGAGAATTCCAAAACGAAGCCAATAATTTTCAGATTATTAAAATTAAATAAAAAAGGGATATGAAAAGTTGTGGTGAATTAAATTTTTAAAATTTCAGTGAAAACTTAGAGTTCGCATTTTGCCAAATACTGTTTTGTATGTGGTTTTATTATTTTTCTTGAATTTTTTTTAGAATTGTCTTAATTTCTTTCAATTCATGTGCAATTCTACCTATATAATCCGCAGGTGGTTTCAAAATACTTTCTCCAGCTAATTCTCTTAACTCTAAGTTAATCGTTTTTACGTATTTCTTGGAGAAAATATTTTCATATTCAACTCGTATTACTAATTTTTCATTTAGCTTTTCTTCGTGGTTTTGTGAAAAATCTGTGAAAAAATATTCGACTCTTTGATTTGGTGCAAAGTTATCTTTGCCATGGATAATCATCCCTTTATTTGTTAAATTAAATATTTTATGATGATAAAAATTGAAGTCCTGTAATATTTTAAACTTAACTTTTTTTGCGTATCCTAAGCCAATATTCTCAAAAACAATAAAAATGAATGAAGCATCTGCTTCTGCTCTTTTAAAATAGATATTAATATCGGGAGTATCTTTATGTTCTCTTGTTAATTTTGCTTCTTTAGTAAGTTGAAAATTTAATACTAATGTGACAATAGTTGAGATTGTTACAATTGCAGAAAAAAATAATGTGTATAATTCAAAGTTTGTCATTTATAACTTGGTGTTGAAAAATTGTGTAAAACGGCTCAGTGGCTTTAAAATGTTCTCTCTGAGTTAACTTTGCTTCCAAGGAAAGGGTATTTTGCAAAATCGCATGATATGCAAAGTCCTTGAGGCGAAAAGCTCATCTTTGGGTATAGTTCACATATCCCGTGCCGTAAAATTTTAATGTAAATGCGTGATAGATTTTAATTTTCTGTTGATTAGTTTTATGCAAAGTTAATAAAATCAATGGATTATAAAAATACAGTTTTTCTGTTTTTTTAATAAAAATTTATAGGGTAAACTTTGCTCATTAGAGATTTCCAAGGATTTCATTAAACACTTCTCTTCTAGGATAAATAGACCTAAATTAAATAAGTTTCAGCGCTAAGTAAAGAATAAAAG
>CAZHCK010000087.1:0-9884 GCA_964530915.1 uncultured Cloacibacterium sp.
ATAACTAAAATAGGATTTATTAAATAACCTGTATAGTTATTTTAGGACGACACACTATCCCCCGCTTCTCCCAAGATAAAGCATAGATGAAGCATAGATAGTGTATGAAAAATGTCGTTGAGAAGTATTTGATGTCGGGGAACAATAAACTATATATTCCCTCAAAATCTTATAACAAATCATCAGGATTATATAAGTCCAACTGCTTGTTTGTATTCTACTTTTGTATCAACATCAATACAAAATATAATCATTATGAAAGTAGACATTGGCATCAGTGCCGCAAACCTTAAGAAAGTATGTGATAACCTAAACGCTGTCTTAGCAGATGGCAATGTGTTATACTTAAAACTCAGAAAGTTTCATTGGAATCTCAAAGGACCAGATTTCATGCAATTTCACCGCCTCTTCGAAGAACAGTATGAGGCAATGGAAAAAGCCATCGATGAAGTTGCCGAACGCATCTCTACGCTTGGCGGTATGGCAATAGGAACCACCATAGAGTTTGCAGAACTCTCACAGCTTAAAGAAAGTCCTGGAACTTGCCCTGCTCCTCTGGAAATGGCAAAAGAACTTTTGCAAGACCATGAAAGTATTGTAAAATCCCTCAGAACCGCCATAGACGACTGTGAAGAAAAATATGAAGACAAAGGAACCGCAGATTTTTTAACCGGGTTAATGCAAGACCATGAAAAAATGGCTTGGCAACTCAGACAATATTTCGTTTAACCTAAAATTTAACCTTATGAAAAAGTATATCTTATTCACCTTAACTTTATTTTTATTGACCTTATTGACGAGTTGTGAAGCGGTAGAAACCGTTTTCAAAGCAGGAATGTATTGGGGATTTTTCTTAATTGCCCTGGTTGTAATTGTTATATTTTGGCTATTCTCAAGAGGAAAGAAATAAGCTCATTGCAAAACTTTTAAAACACAAACGATATGAGGTTACGCACTTTTGAATCTTTTTGGCTGCTCAAAAATGGGCTACTCTACACCTATCCCAGTTTACAGAAAAACATTAAAACTGAGATTTTGGTGATTGGTGGTGGCATTACCGGCGCTCTGATTTCTGATGCGTTAATGGATGCGGGTTATGAAGTAACTCTCATCGACAGACGAGATATTGGACAAGGAAGCACGAGTGCTACTACCAGCATGTTACAGTATGAAATAGATGAACCATTAAAAGATTTGGCAAAGAAAATTGGCGAAGAAGCTGCAGCACTTTGTTACCAAGAAGGAATCACTGCGATTCAAGATTTAGAGCAATTGGTGAAAACCAAGACCTTAGATTGTGGCTTCAAAATGAAGAAATCACTCTATATTGCGCACAATAAAACCGCTGCAAAAGCTCTTTATCAAGAATTTGAAATCAGAAAAAAATATCAACTGGACGTAAAATGGTTAGAATCAGATGCGATTAAAAAAACTTATGGCATTGTTTCTCATGGTGGCATTCTCAGTAAAACCGCTGCCAGTGTAGATGCGTATAAAATGGCGCATGAACTTATCGCTTTCAATGTAAAAAGAGGGATGAAAGTCTTTGACCAAACCGAAATTAAAAGCATTCAAGACCAAGGCAAAACTCCAAAAGTCATTACACAAGAAAATCATACTATTAGTGCTCAAAAAATAGTTTTCTGCACAGGTTTTGAATCTTTAAATTTACTTAAAGAAAAAGTTGCCGATTTGATTTATACTTATGCAACCGTGAGTGAACCGACACAAACCTATAATAAAAATCTAGAAAAGATTTTGATTTGGGACACACAAGATCCTTATCTCTATATGAGAACTACGGATGATGGTAGATTTTTAGTTGGCGGCGAAGACTCTGTATATAAAGATACCATCCTTCAACAAAATATTAAAGAAGAAAAAAGCAAAACGCTTATTAAAAAACTCAAGAAAACCCTCCCAGATTTAGACTTCATCGAAGATATTTCTTGGGGTGGAATTTTTGGAACTACCAAAGATGGTTTGCCTTATATTGGGGAATCTCCAGAATACAAAAACTGTTTGTTTTGCTTAGGTTTTGGCGGAAACGGCATTACTTTTTCTGCACAAGGAAGAAAAATTATAGTAGACCTTTTACAGAACAAGGAAAATGCTTTAGCCCCATATTATCGATTTGGGAGATAGGTAAAGGTAAAGGTAAAGGTAAAGGTAAAGGTAAAGGTAAAGGTTGAGGTAAGGATGATTGATGATGGATAAACAAAAAAACTCGAGTGATATACTCGAGTTTTTTTGTTATTGAAATGAATTTTAATCCTTGTTGTGATTTACCCAAATGAGTTTTGAAACATCGAAACCGTCTTTTTTGGCTTTTTCAATGAATCTTTTTTTGGTGGCTTCGTCTATGGTTTTATTTCTAGAAAGAATCCACATGTATTCTGTAGAATTGCCATAGATAAGCGCATTCTGATAATTATCGTCAATATCTACTACATTGTACCCACCGTAAAATGGTCCAAAGAAAGAAACTTTCAGTCTGGCTTCAGATTCAGAACCTACAAATTTGGCTTTTCCTTCAGCAGAATCCCATTCTTTTTTTACATAGTTATAACCTTGGTTCAATACTTTGATGCTTCCATCAGGATTGATGGAATATTGCGCAGTTGTGTTGTCTAGATTTCTTTCAAAACGGAAGTCAAACCTTGCGATTTCATACCATTTTCCTAGATATTTGTCTTTGTTAAAGTTTTGTACCGCTGTTACTCCATCTGGAATTCCTACACATGAAGTAAAAATAGTGGCTACTACTGCCATGATGGCAATTCCTTTTATTATTTTCATTGTCTTTATTTTTCTACAAATTTCGGTTAAATCAGTGAAGCAAAATTATAGAATTGTGAGAAATGTTTTTATTTTATTTGTCTATCAGACTAATTTTCTAATAGTTCCATGAAATGTAACCGAAGTGTTTTGGTTGGAGAGGGTTTATATTGTATTTTTGTAGGATATGAATAAGAACTGTTTCTTATCTTCATCAACAAATTAAAATCTAAAATTTAAAAGTATATGTCATTCGCAATTTCGCAAGTTCCTACTCCTAAAAACGAACCTGTAAGAAGCTATGCTCCTGGTTCTGCAGAGATTAAATCACTGATTGCTACTTATCAAAAAATGTGGTCAGAAGAAGTAGAAATCCCAATGGTTATTGATGGAAAAGAAGTGAAAACTGGTGAAAAAGTATCACTACACTCTCCTCAAGATCATCAACACACTTTAGGATATTACCATAAAGGAAATAAACAACATGTAGATGATGCCATCAATTCTTGTCTGAAAGCAAGAGCAGAATGGGCTAATTTACCATGGGAGCAAAGAGCTTCTATTTTCTTAAAAGCGGCTGATTTATTGGCTGGTCCTTATAGAGACAAAATCAACGCTGCGACGATGATTGGTCAAAGTAAAAATGCAATGCAGGCAGAAATAGATTCGGCTTGTGAAGCGATAGATTTCTTACGTTTTAACGTACAATTTATGACAGAATTGTATTCTGAACAACCGGTTTCTGATGCAGGAATCTGGAACAGAGCAGAATACAGACCATTAGAAGGTTTTACCTATGCCATTACACCATTTAACTTTACAGCGATCTCTCTTAACTTGCCTACATCAATGGCGATGATGGGAAATGTAGTGGTTTGGAAACCATCTGCTACACAGATTTATTCAGCTAAAGTAATTATGGACGTTTTAATAGAAGCAGGTTTACCAGCAGGTGTTATCAATATGGTTTTCTCTGGTGGTGCAGAAACTTCTAAGCAAATTTTAGAACACCCAGATTTCTCTGGAATTCATTTTACCGGTTCTACAGAAGTTTTCCAATCATTATGGAGACAAATCGGCGAAAATATTCATAAATATAAAACTTACCCTAGAATCGTAGGAGAAACTGGTGGTAAAGACTTTGTAGTTGCACATCCTTCTGCTGTACCAAGTCAAGTAGCTACTGCTTTGGTAAGAGGTGCTTTCGAATATCAAGGTCAAAAATGTTCTGCTGCTTCTAGAGCTTACGTTCCGCAATCACTTTGGGGAGAAGTAAAAAGAATAATGGGAGAACAATTAGCAGAAATTAAAATGGGAAGTCCAGAAGATCCTTCTAATTTCGTAAATGCTGTAATTGATAAAGCTTCATTTGAAAAATGCAAAGGCTACATAGAAAGAGCTCAAAATGCGACTGATGCAGAAGTAATTTTCGGTGGTGGTTGTGATGACAGCAAAGGTTGGTTTGTACAGCCTACCGTTATTCAAGCTAAAAATCCTCACTACGAGAGTATGGAAGAAGAAATCTTTGGCCCTATTCTTACGATTTATGTGTATGAAGACCAAGATTGGAAAGCTACGTTAAAATTAGTAGATGAAACTTCTCCTTATGCATTAACAGGCGCTGTATTTGCACAAGACAGATATGCAATTAACGAGGCGACTAAAGCCTTAGAAAATGCTGCAGGAAACTTCTATATTAATGATAAACCGACTGGTGCTGTTGTTGGTCAACAACCTTTTGGTGGAGCGAGAGCTTCTGGAACGAATGACAAAGCTGGTTCTAAAATGAATCTTCTTCGTTGGGTTTCTGCAAGAAGTATCAAAGAAAACTTCTTATCTCCTACTGATTATAAATATCCGTTCTTAGGTTAAGAATTATTTCAATATCATAAAAAACGCCTCTCAAAATACTTTGAGAGGCGTTTCCTTTTCATCATTTGTGTTTTCTCCTTTCGGAGAGAAAATAAGTTCATTTTCTGAGGACAAAGTTATCATTTGTTAATTAGATTTCAAAATGAAATACATGTACATCTCTAAATATTACCACTAATTGAATAAAAAGTACAAAAAACTCTCCACTGTTTATAGTGAAGAGTTCAAGTCAAATTAATATATTTTTAAAATTTGAAATCTACTCCTATTTGAGCCATGGAAGTGGTCATTTCATACGCTACAGTGCTTCCAGGAATTGCACCATAAGGATTAGATGGTGATGCCATCATAGGGTTTAATAATGCTCCAGAAGTTTTGCCATCACTCGCTCCATAATGGTAATTGGCATTGATGGTAAATTTGTCATTTAATTTATATCCTATTCCTATTTCGTATGCATCTCTAATGATAGCAGAAGCTGGAACAGAGAACATCGTTAATTCTGGATTAATAGGATTAGAACTGTAAGTATATCCTAATCTAATTGGCATTTTTTCAATGGCTTTGATTTGGATCCCTGCAGAAATCACATCGATACTTTCCCAACCGAAACCTTTTACAGCGCCATAATTGCTCCATCCATTAGCTAAGAAACCTTCTGTATTAGCATAGTCTACATATCTGTAATCTAAAGCTAAATCAAATAAACGATGAGAATAACCAGCACCTACTGAATAAATCGCAGGGAAATTCATCGTAAATTCATTTTCTCCTTTAGTATTGTCTAGATAAGTGTTCTCAAATTTAAATTCATTAAAATATACCGGTGATTTATAAGATAAACCGAGTTTAAAACCATTGTTGGTTTTGTAATACATCCCAACTTGTGCTCCAAAGCCAATTGCAGAAGCATTATCAGAATTAGGATAACCTGCAGTCATGCTTGGATTAGCCAATGGATTAGGATGAATTTTTAGAGCTGAATAATTTACATTAGGCTGTATCGCCATAGAGAAATTCTCATTGAATTTATAAGCGTAAGCAAAACCAACTTGCATCAACATATAATTAGATTCTACTTTCCCAAAACCACCATATTGCTGAGACATGAGAATTGGATTAGTGGTACTTTCTGGATATTCTACCCCAAAACCACTTACTCCGAAAACAGAAATACCAAATTTATGATTAGGATTTTTACCAAAAGTTACTGCAACAGCAGGCATGATAGAGTTGGCTTTTTCGTCTTTAGTTACTCCAGACATTGGTCCGTAAGAAGAAGATAATTCTGGGTTAGACATAAATAAACCAGCATTTACAGAAACGGTGTTTCCATTAAAATCTGTAATTCCCGCAGGATTCCACTGTAACGCACCGCTAATGTCAATAGGTTGACCAGTTGCTGCACCACCCATACTCATATTTACTGAACCTATACCTTGCATAAGATGACCTACCTGAGCCATCATAACTCCTGAACATAATACACCAAGAGTAATAATAATTCGTTTCATAAAGTTATTTTTTTGTTTTATAAAGTTACGACGGGCTAGTTTACTGATTTTAAAACACTTACTGTCATTTATCATGTTCTGTAAAAACTACCACTTGCTGAATAATTATTACCATTTATAATAATGTATTAAAACACAAAAAAACCTCTCGCTTTCACGAGAGGCACATTTTTTCATAGGTTTTTCATTAATCATATCGATTATGAAACAAATATATAAAATATTTGTAAAAATCAAAACAAAATAATCATTAATTTGAAAATTCCTTATTCATCGCCTTTATAGAGAAGACTAAAGGCACTTTTTTATCAAATTTAGAGATTCTATACTTCCCTTTTTCTACTTCTACAGTGTGTTTGAAACATGCATACGATGACCAATCGTATTCTAGAAAGCTTTTAATCTCTAAATTTTGGTTGATTAAACTTTGAAATACTTCAGAAAGTGCATGATTCCACATGACATATTCTTGAGTAATCGCCGCATCTTTATCAGCATAAGTTCCTTCGTAGGTTTCTACAATGGGTTCTGTAGATTGGTAATCATAAGCAACTTTGGTAAAATCATCATCAAACATCCAAATTACAGGATGAAATTCTACCATGATGAATTCGCCATTGGGTTTAAGAAAATGTTGAATCACTTTTGCCCATTTTTCTAAATCAGGAAGCCAACCAATCACACCATAACTGGTAAAAACGATGTCAAATTTCTCCTCTAAAACATTTGGTAAATCATACACATTTGATTCTATAAAGTTGACTTCTACTTCACACTTTTTTGCCAGTTTTCTGGCTTCAGAGATGGCTTTATCAGACAAATCTACTGCTGTAACTTCGGCTCCCATTCTAGCCAAAGAAATAGAATCTTGACCAAAATGGCATTGCAAATGCAGAATTTTCTTGCCTTGAATATCTCCCAAAAGGTCTAATTCTGGCGCATTGAGAGAAGTTCTTCCTGCAATAAACTCTTCTACAAAATAGAAATCAGATTTTAAGTGATAATCTACTTTGGCGTTCCAAGAATTTTTATTGATATTGATGTAATCCATTGTTTTGTAATTTGTTCAAAGATAAATTAAATGCACAAATCCTATAATGTTTTAATTAAATTTTGTAACTTTAATGAGTGATAATCCAATAATTTTGTATTCACAACAACCAATCAATATTAATCACTAAATACCAAAATTATGAAAACCAGTTCTAAACTATTAGCACTTTTAGGTCTTGGAGCACTAGCTTTTTGGAGATATAAAAAAGCAACTCCTGAAGAAAAACAAAAAGTTAACGACCTATTGAATAACGCAAAAGACAACCTTACCAAATACGGTAACGAGCTAAAATCTAAGGCTGAAGAATTAAAAGACAAAGCCGAAGAAAAATTCAATGATTTGAAATCTCAAGCGGAAACCAAAATGGAAGAAGCAAAAGAGGCAGTAGAAGAAAAAGTAGAAAACGCTCCACAAGCATAAACAAAAAAGCCATCTTTACGATGGCTTTTTTTATGATAAAAATTCTTCTATCTTTATTGTTTTCTGTTCACCTGAAGTTAAATTTTTGATGGTGATATTTCCATCTGCAATTTCTTGTTCACCAAGGAAAATAAGGTTTTCTATGCCTTTCTTTTCGGCGTAGGTAAACTGTTTTTTCAGTTTAGCACTTTCAGGATAGATTTCTGCAGCGATTCCCTTCTCACGAAGTTTGGCTAAAACCTTCATGGCTTCTGCAGCTTCTTTTTCTCCGTAATTGGCAAAAAGATATTCTATTTTTCTTTCAGAATTTTGCGGGAAAAGATTCAGTTCTTCTATCACCAGATAAATTCTATCTAATCCGAAAGAAATTCCTATTCCCGGAATATTTTTCACCCCGAAAACTTCGGTAAGGTTGCTATATCTACCACCGCCACCAATGGAACCCATTTCTACACCTTGAGCTTTCACTTCAAAAATAGCACCTGTATAATAATCTAAACCACGCGCCAAAGTGATGTTGAAAACCAACTCCTCTTCTATGCCTAGATTTTTACAGTTTTCTAAAACAAATTCCAGTTCTTCTACTCCATTTTTCCCGATTTCTACATTGGCGAAATTGGTTTTAAGAATTTCTAAAACTTCAGCTTGAGGTTTATTATCAAAAAGGAAAGATAATTTTTCTATCGCTTCATCAGAAATGTTCTTTTCTTTCAATTCTTTTACTACGCCTTCTTTCCCGATTTTGTCTAATTTATCAAGCGCCACGGTAAAATCAATCAACTGCTCAGAAATTTGGGCAAATTCTGCCAATCCAGAAAGGATTTTACGGTTGTTGATATGGATTTTTACAGGAATTTGTAATTCTTTGAAAGACTTCAAATACAGCTGAACCAATTCTACTTCTTGCCAAAGGCTTTCGCTTCCTACCACATCTGCATCGCACTGATAAAACTCTCTGAAACGTCCTTTTTGAGGTCTATCTGCTCTCCAAACCGGTTGAATCTGATAACGTTTAAAAGGAAAAGTAAGCGTTCCTTGATTCATGGCAACAAAACGTGCAAAAGGAACGGTTAAATCATACCTTAAAGCTTTCTCTGAAATCTGAGCGATTAGTTTTTGAGAATTTTTAGCATTCCAATCTTCCTCTTTTGTTTTGGCAGCGTAATCTCCAGAATTTAGGATTTTAAAAATCAATCGGTCTCCTTCTTCTCCGTATTTACCCGTCAAAGTTGATAAATTTTCAAAACTTGGCGTTTCCAAAGGTTGGAATCCAAACAATTCAAAATTCTTTTGTAAAGTATTGATAATGTATTTTCTACGATAAACTTCCTGCGCTGTAAAATCTCTGGTTCCTTTCGCTAAACTTGGCTTCATTCCTTGATATGTTAATTAGTCGATTTGCTAATTGGTTAATAAATTCTGTGCAAAAATACGGAAATTATCAATAATCATCGCATCAACGCTTCGTCACATCAGCAAATCATCCCATTTCTTTTAGCATCCAAAGATTACAACCATCATGACCTGTATTTCCGAGTGGTTGATTTAGGTATTGGAAACCTTGTTTTTCGTAAATGGAAACAGCGGTAGAAAATTCTGGAATGCTTTCTAAATATATCTGCGAATATCCCAATTCCTGAGCGGTTTCTATGGTTTTTTCTAACAATAATCTGCCAATTCCTTTTCCTCTTCCCTCATTAGAAATATAGAATTTTACGAGTTCTGTACAACCTTTTGGTAGATTTTCGGTGGGAAAAATTCCGCAACAGCCTACGATTTTATCTTCTGTTTCTGCTACCCAAAGTTGAGATTTAGGCGTTTGAAAAAGTGAATACAAATCATCTGTTGTAGGATCAGTATAAACAGTTCCTGCGGTACATTTTACTTTGAAATCATGGAAACAACTTCTGATGATTTTGGCTAAAATAGCGTTGTCTGATGGTTGAATAGGTCTGATATTGATTTTCATATTTCAAAAATAGTGAAAAATATTTCTATTGGTTTAAATATATGAAACATCATAAAAATTTAAACCAATGTTCTTTTTCTTGATAAAAAGAACCAAAAATCAAGACTTCACTTTCTTCGGCTAAAATTAAATTCAAAATTCTAAAATCCCTGAAACTCACTCATCATTCTGATGAATTCAAACAGCAGGAATTTTTTAACGAATTTTAAATTTAATTTTTATACGCCTTCGAAACTGAGGTCAATTAAAAAAATCTTCGATTTTTATTCTAAAATTA
>CAZHCK010000088.1:0-9717 GCA_964530915.1 uncultured Cloacibacterium sp.
GTTTCAAATAAATATGAAATTATACAATTAATAATTAAAGAGTTTGAAATGAAAAATGAAATTATTAAGAATGAAATTAGAGATTCGTTACTTAATAATTATAAAGAATATTTAACAAAAAAAGATGAAATTATTAAACAATTAAAGGAATTAAATGAAATCTAAACATTTTGTTTAAATATGTAAAAGATGAATAAAAAAATCTAAATTTATTTTGACAAGTAAAAAACATTGCGTTCCTACGGAACGCTTTTTTCTCTTATTATTAATTTTTACACACCTATCGTTCCTACGGAACAAGAATTATTTTAAAAATTTCGAAATTATATAATTTGTAAAATTTTGAAATTACTTTCTTACCACTGGTAAAATTTCGGTTACGTTTAAACCGAATCTTTTTTGTTCTTCTTTAGAAAATTTTTGGGAATAGAAATTTATATCTACTGAGAAACCTACAGATTTTAGTCTTTCAAAATAATCCATTCCGTACCAGCGCACATGGTCATATTGCCCAAAATGTTTCTGACGTTCTTTTGGGTCTGTAATGGTGAAATCTTCATAAGTTTTCTCTAGAGAATTTTTCATGGGAACTTGCAGAATTCCCCACCCTCCTTTTTTCATCACTCTGTACAATTCGCTCATCGCTTTCTTGTCATCTATAATGTGTTCCAGAACGTGATTACAAAAAATGACATCAAAACTTTCTTCTTCAAAAGGTAAATCTAAAATGTCTGCTTTTACATCTACAATCGGCGAAAACAAATCTGCAGAAGTGTATTCTAAATTCTTCATTTTCTTGAATTTTCTCAAGAATTCTTGCTCTGGAGCAATGTGAAGCACTTTATAATTTTGGGTGAAAAAATCGGTTTCATTTTTTAAATACAACCACATTTGACGATGACGTTCTAAACTTAAAGTTCCGGGCGAAAGAGCATTTTCGCGTTGTTTTCTGTAACCATAAGGTAAAAATTTACGGTAGGATTTCCCGTCAATCGGGTCGGTAAATTTATTTCCTTTGAAAAAAAGATAGATTAAAGGGCGAAGAAAAATGCTTAGGTTGATAAGCATAGGTCTTGGAAGTTTATTCAGTAAAAATGATGCGAGTTTCTTCATATAATTTCTAATTCAAATTTAAAAAAATATCACTATAAAAGAATAAAATTATTTTTCTTAATTCAACTTTTATCTTTAGAAAATAAAAAAAGCAGACAAAAGTCTGCTTGTATATTGATTATGAATGAAGTATTTCTAAAAATCCATGGTAAATGGTTCTTCTTCATTGCTGGTAATCCCTAATGCTTCGTAAATATATTTGAAGGTAGAAAGTAAAACAGGTTTTCCATTAATCACCGCTACATCATGTTCAAAATGTGCAGA
The DNA here is from genome assembly GCA_964530915.1 of uncultured Cloacibacterium sp. Lineage (GTDB taxonomy): Bacteria > Bacteroidota > Bacteroidia > Flavobacteriales > Weeksellaceae > Cloacibacterium. Next base: position 1,378 of record CAZHCK010000088.1, read on the forward strand.
AGGTGTCTTGTCTAATGAAGTTACCGTCCATCCATCTTTGTGGAATTTTACCTGATGCGTCCCCAGATTAACCATAGGTTCTATGGCGACAACTAGACCATCTTTGATGACTTTTCCGCTGCCTTTTCTTCCATAATTAGGAACTTGAGGATCTTCGTGCATGGTTCTACCCAAACCGTGACCTACCAATTCTCTTACCACTCCATAACCATGTTTTTCGCAATGCGTTTGAATAGCGTTTGAAATATCTCCTATTCTTTTTCCGCGAACACATTGTTCTATTCCTTTGTAAAGTGATTCTTTGGTTACTTGAAGTAATTTTTTAGTTTCTGGTGCAACTGCTCCCACTTCGAATGAATAGGCATGGTCACCATAAAAACCATTCATATAAACACCACAATCTACAGAAAGAATGTCTCCTTCTTCAAGCGGAATATCTTTTGGGATTCCGTGAACTACCTCTTCATTGGGAGAGATACAAAGTGAATTTGGGAAACCATACATTCCTAAAAATGCAGGCTCACCACCATGATCTTTGATAAAATCGTGAGCTAATTTATCTAAATGTAATGTGGTAACTCCTGGTTTAATTTCTGCAGCAATCATTCCTAAAGTTTTAGAAACAAGCTGAGCACTTTCGCGCATTAAACGGAGTTCTTCTATTGTTTTAAGTATAATCATTTTTTAAAATTTGAAATTAGAGATTTTAGCTTTTTCTACCAAAATAAACCTCTTTTCTTTTCTTTTTTCATTTTAGAATAAGCTAAAACTTCGCCTCCTTCTACTCTGAATTCTATTCTTTCAGTGATGATATTGTAGATTTCTCCCCAACCTGGAAAACCTCCTAAATTTCTATCATCTATAAATAAATCTGCATCTATTTTTCTGGATTGAGTTTCATCATCAAAGATTTCACCTTCGAAACTAGAATTTACAGCGTAAAATTCTACTCCATTTTTTCTACAAAATTCTACCGCTTCTTCTAAAGACTTACCGTGTCTATAAGTCCAAAGAATTAATCGATATCCTTCGGATTGTAATTTTTTCAGGGTTTCAAAAGCGAAAATTTTTGGTTTTCCAATTGATGGATAAGCATCTTCTACAATGGTTCCATCAAAGTCTATAGCGAGTTTTTTATTACTTAACATTCTACTGATTTAGTTTTTGCAAATATAAGAAATAAAAAAAGGCTAATAAAATAAGCCTTTTAGAAATATTAAATCCATTTATTTTTATAAGCCAGATTCATGACTTGACTTCTGGAATTAAGATGCAGTTTTTTATAAATATTATTCACGTGAGTTCTCACTGTATTAGGACTGATGAACAATTTTTCAGCAATTTCGTGATGGTTATACCCTTTTACCACTTCTCTTAGAATTTCCATTTCTCGGTCGCTTAATTGGTGGTCTATAATCGCATTCTGCATACTTGCAGTAGGTTTTGGCGTATCTCTTAGCAAATCCATTGCTCTTCTTGCAATGGCTGGACTCATAGGAATTCCATCAAACTGAACCACATTTTTCATAGCTTCTACTATGTTTACCGCTTTGTCTTCTTTGAGCAAATAACCACTGGCTCCAGCTTTAATAGCTTCGAAAATTTTATCATCATCTTCATAAATCGTTAAAACAATGTATTTAATTTCTGGAAATTTAATAGAAGCAGAAGCTATGGTAACAATTCCATCGAGAATAGGCATTTCTAAATCCATCAATACCACTTGAGGATAATCTCCTTTGGGAAGACTTTCTAATTTATCAAAAAAATCTTCTCCATTTGTGGCTTCGAATACTAAAAATACGTCTTGATAGGGCGATAATTTTTCTTTAATCGTAATTCTATTAATCTGATTATCATCTACTATTGCTACTTTTATCATGGCTCTTTAATGGTTTTACAATATATTTTTTTTGTTTTTTAAAATCAATACTACAAATTACGTATTTACATTTCATAGAGTTCTATGGTGGTACCAGAAGCATCTGAATAAATATTAAGCTTAAATCCTAACTCTCTTGCTCTTTCTTTCATATTGATTAACCCATTACCTTCTCTAAGATTATCAGGATTAAATCCTTGCCCATTATCTTTGATATAGATGATGATTTTATTTTTTGAAATTACATTAATTTCTACTTTGTTAGCATGAGCATGTTTGTATACATTTTGAAGCGCTTCTTGAATTATTCTGAAAATTCCGCTTCCTTTAGTTGCATCAAACTTTCTGTTATTTTCTATTTCTTCTTCAAAAATGATTTTTATATCATCTGTTTGTAAAAATTTCAGCGCATAACTTTTAAAATTATCATAAAGCGCAATAAGATTGGTATCTTTATTTCCTAAAACCCAAATGGTTTGTCTTAGAAGAGCAAGTATTTTTTCGGCGTCTAATCTTACATCATCATACGTTACAGCAGTACCAATAGTATTTTCTGAATTTTTAATTTTATCAATTTTAGAAATTAAACTGGTAACATAGGCACCAATATTATCGTGTAAATCTCTACTGATTCTTTTTCTTTCGTTTTCTAATTGATGCTTAACTCTGAGTTGATTTAATCTCTTAATGTACTTCTTCTTATTGATTTCGTTTACATAATTATATAAAAACAAACCAGCTACTAAAAGGGTAAACATAATAAACCACCATCTTATATAGAAAGGTCCTAAAACTGTAAATTCTATTTTATTAGGCATCACTTTTTCATAGCCGTCTTCATTTACAGATTTTATTTGTAATGAATATTTCCCTTGGTCTATGTGAGTAAACTTAAGTGTTCTAGGTTCTTTAAAGGGTTTCCATGCATCTTTATTAATTTTATAAAATAAAGTAGTTTTCCCTAAAAAATTTTTATCTACTGAGGAAAATACAAATTGTATATCACGGTTATGGTCTTCAAAATAGATATTGTCTTTAATATTAATTTCTTCTCCATCATGAAGAATTTTTGAAATTTCAGTAGATTTCACCAAAGTATTGGGAACAATTTTATTGAGATCAATGATTGTAATTTTGTTTTTAGAAACTACCGTAAGTTTATGATCAGAAGCGGAATAATCTCCTTTTAAAATCAAATCTTCATGATTATCTAAAATTCTAATAGAACCAATGGGTTTTAAAATATTTTTGGTTTTCAGCAATAAATCTTTGTCAGTCAAAACCCAAATTCTATTTTTAGTATCTCTAAAAATCAATCGTGTAAGATTCCCACTAAATCCTTCTTCTGCTTTAAAAGTTTTGATTATTTTATTGTTATACCATTGTGCGATTCCTTTTCTAGCCCCAATATAAACAGTATCTGTATCTGCAAAAACGGTCGTTACAAAATTACTGTGTAAACCATTTTTTTTACTGATATGACTTATAAAATTAAGTTTTTCATTAAGGATAGAAAGACCAGATTCATAAGAAACTAAACCAAAACCTTGTTTAATTTTAAAGAAATTCTCAATATTATCAAAAGGTTTGTTTTGATATTTAGTCACGGAATTTCCATTCTTCACAAAAAAACCACCTCCATAAGTGGTGAAAATAATCTGACTGTTGAATTTTAAAATCTTAGAAACACCAGCAGTAAAAGGGAATAAATCTATGAATTGCAATTGATTGCCATTCATTTTATAGGTTTCTAATCCAGCAAACGAACCTAAATAAAGAAAATCACCGTCTAAATGGAAAGTAAGTGCATCTTTTCTAAGTAAAACTTTTGACAGTATCTTGTCATCTTGAATGACGTATAAAAAACCATCTGCAAGAATATATTGTTTATTTTTAAAAGTTAAAATCCGTCTAGCATTTATACTTTTATGGTTGAAAGTTATTTTCGGGTTGTTATTACGAATAATAGAAATACCACCTCCCAGTGTAGAAATAATCACATCATTCTTAGAAGTTTTTAAGATATGATTAATGCTGTTATTTCCCAGTCCATTTTTTTCGGAAAGCGTATCTATGATTTTACCATTTTGCTTTCTAATAATGAAATTTTCTATTTTTTCTAACGTAAAACGATTAAGAACAATTTTATCATTTTGTAATAAAAAATCTCGATCAGCCAGTTTGATTTTTGAATTCTTTCCTTTAAGAAAAATACTATTTTGTTCAATGTACAAAGGAATTAATGTCTTAACATTACTGATATCAATAGCATAAAACTTCTCCTGATTTGTTTTATGATTTACTCCATTAATTAAGATATAATTGCTGTTATAATTAGAAATTTTGAAATCCCTCAATATCAAATTACCTAAACTTGGATATTTTACTGTAATCCTTCTTTTATTGGTGTCAAAATAATATAATCCTCTTTCTGAAAGATAAATCAACAATCCATTTTTTTTATCTGCAATCGCTTTATTAATGTAGTTTCCGGGCATTCCATTATCTACATCTAGTGTAATCCATTCTCCATCTTGATAAGTAGCAAGACCTTTATCTGTTCCTAACCAAATCACTCCATTTTGGTCTTCATTGGCATTAAAAACATAATTGCTAGGCAGACCTTCTGTCTCGGTAATATTTTCGATAATAGAAGCCTCTTGAGAAAAAAGAAAAGAAGAGAGAACAATAAAAAATAAGCCAACTACTTTTTTGTTTTTGGAATAAAGGTACTTATAAAAAAAATTAGCCAACATAATGATTATTAGTTGGCTAAAGTTAATAAATTATTTTAAAAATTTGAAATTTTTAAGAGACTAATACTTCTCCTGTCATAATTTCTGGAATTTCTACACCCATTACTTTTAAAATAGACGGTGCTACATCTCCTAATTTTCCTGGTTTCAAATTCCAAGTTTGGTCTTTATCCATCACAATTAGCGGAACCAGATTAGTAGAGTGTTGCGTGTTAGGACTTCCATCAGGATTAATCATGTAATCAGAGTTTCCGTGGTCTGCCAAAATGAAAACAGCATAACCATGTTCATAAGCTGTAGTCGCTACTGCTTCTATACATTTATCTACCGCTTCGCAAGCTTTTACTGCCGCTTCGAAAACTCCAGTATGACCTACCATATCTGCATTAGCAAAATTTAAGCAAATGAAATCCGCTGATTCTTTTTCTAATTCTGGTAAAATAGCATCTCTAATATCAAAAGCAGACATTTCTGGTTTTAAATCATAGGTAGCAACATCTTTTGGACTCGGACAAAGCAATCTTCTCTCTCCTACATATTCTTTTTCTCTACCTCCAGAAAAGAAGAAAGTAACGTGAGGATATTTCTCTGTTTCAGCAATTCTGATTTGAGTTCTACCTGCTCTTTCTAAAACTTCTCCCATTGTTTCTTGTAAAACTTCTTCATCAAAGATAACTTTTACATTTTGAAAACTTTCGTCATAATTGGTTAAAGTAACATAGTAAAGATTCAATTTTTTCATTCCAAAATCTGGGAAGTCTTGTTGAGAAAGCACTTCTGTAATTTCTCTACCTCTATCTGTTCTGAAATTAAAACAGAAAACTACATCATTTTCCTCAATTTTAGCAGTAGGAAGATTATTATTTTCTGAAACGATAATTGGTTTTAAAAACTCATCGGTAACACCTTCTGCATAAGATTTTTCAATTGCTTCTACAGGGTTTTTGGTGATTTCTCCTACTCCATTTACCAAGGCATCATATGCAAGTTTCACACGTTCCCATCTCTTATCTCTATCCATCGCGAAATATCTTCCTACTACGGTTGCTAATTTTCCTGTAGAGATTTTCATGTGATTTTGTAAATCTTCTATGAAACCTTTTCCAGACATAGGATCACAGTCTCTACCATCTGTAAATGCATGTACAAAAACATTTTCTGTCAATCCAAATTCTTGAGCTGCAGTTAATAAACCTTTCAAGTGATTGATATGAGAATGAACTCCACCATCTGAAACCAAACCGATAAAATGTACTTTTTTATGATTCAATTTCGCATATTCGAAAGCCATTTGAATTCCTGGCTCTAGTCCTAGAGTATTTTTTTCTACCGCCATATTCAGTTTTACCAAATTTTGGTAAACTACTCTTCCTGCGCCTAGATTCATGTGTCCTACTTCAGAATTTCCCATTTGTCCTGCTGGTAAACCTACTGCAAGTCCAGAAGCTTCTAGCGTGGTATGTGGAAATTTTGTATAACAAGAATCTATAAAAGGTGTGTTTGCTTGGTAAATTGCAGACACTTTATTATCCGTTCCTAAACCCCATCCATCAAGAATGGCAAGTATTGCTTTTTTAGCCATTTTAGTATTTTTTTTTATGATGCAAATTTACGAAATTTCTAGGCATAGAATAATTCTTTTTAAAGGCGATATTTATCAGTAATTAAAATATTTTTAAAGATTAATTTTTCTGTTGTCAGTTAATTTGTAACTTTACACTCCTTTTTTTGAAAACAGTTATATGGATTTAAGAGACCAATTAAAAAACCTTTTCCCAGAACACGAGGAACAAGATTTTGAAATGCCAGAAGAAAAATTTGAGCAGAAGAATCCTCTTATCTGTAAATTCGAAAAAAAAGGAAGAAATGGTAAACCTGTAACTTTAATAGAGGGTTTCGAAGGAACAGAAGAAGAACTAAAACAAATTTCTAAAAAAATAAAAACAACTCTAGGAATTGGTGGCTCAGAGAAAGACGGAATCATCGTGATTCAAGGAGATAATCGTGATAAAATCATGAAAATTCTTCAAGATATGGGCTATAAAACGAAAAGAGTTGGAGGATAAAACAATGGTGAATTTTTCCTTCGGAAAGGTCAATCGTGAATTAAAAAAATTGACTGCAAAGCAAAATTGACATTGTAAAAATAATTAACAATAAAGTGAATTCACTTTTAAATAAAATTTAAAAAAATATAATTATGCTAAATAAACTTGCTGCTTCAGAATTGGTTTTAAATCCAGACGGAAGCGTTTATCATCTTAATCTTCAACCAGAAGATATTGCAGAGAAAATTCTATTAGTAGGCGATCCAGACAGAGTGCCAAAAGTTTCTCAATATTTTGATACAATTGAAATTCAAAAAAATAAACGAGAATTCTACACCCATACTGGAACTTTAAGGGGAGAAAGAATTACGGTAATGTCTACCGGAATCGGTACAGAAAACATTGATATCGTGATGAATGAGCTAGATGCTTTGGTGAATATTGATTTAAAAGAAAAAGAATTCAAATCAGAACATACTGCGCTTCAGTTATTCAGATTAGGAACTTGCGGTTCTGTAAATCCTGATGTGGAAGTAGACAACATGTTGGTTTCTCAAAACGTAGTGGGTTTAGATGGTTTAATGCATTTTTACCAAGATTATGAGTTCGAAAATGAATTTTCTAGAAATTTCATGGAAAAATTCCCATACGAAAGAATTAAGCCAATGCTTTATTTCTCTGAATGGACAGAATCTCAGTACGATTACTTCAAAGATGCTAAATACGTAGGAAATACTGCTACATTCCCAGGTTTCTATGCGCCACAAGGAAGACAATTGCGTCTAAAAGCTGTAGATGATAAATTCTTAGAAACACTTAATGATTTAGGCGTTACCAATTTCGAAATGGAAACTTCTGCGATTTATGGTTTGTCTAAACTTTTAGGACACAAAGCAGTTACCATTAATAACGTGATTGCGAATAGAAGACGTGGAGAGTTTTCTGCTGATCATCATCAATCAGAAAAAAATATGATTGAATGGGTATTAGAAAGAGTTATCAAGTAAATTGATGTGAATAAAACTATTGAATTAAAAATTTTTCAAAGTAATAATACATTTTGGGGCGAAGTTACTTCGTCCCAATTTTTAGTTATTATAAGTACACTACTATTTTTTATTAGTTTATTTTTTGAAATTTTAAATAGTTATCTTTTTATTGGTTATGTTTTGATTCTAATTTTTTCTCTCTATAAAAGTATTTCAGAATTCGAAAATCTAAATGGAAATATAATTCGTAAAATCATTATATGGGAAAATCTAATAGAAATTAGTATCTTAAATAAAACTCAAAAAATTCCTTTTTCAGAAATAGAAAAAATTAATTTTACGTTAAATGATTATTGCACTAAAACAAATGCAGTAAGTACAAGTTTATTCAGACCTAAATTACTCATAGGAAAAAATAATTATTTTGAAATTAAAATGAAAAATGATACTGTAATAAAAGGCAGAGTTTTAATTGAAAGTAAAATTCATTTCAGAAAGATTTATGAAAAATTTAAAGTTTAAATAAATAAGTTATACACTTTAAGGTTATAAAATAAAAAACCAGCTAAAAATTAGCTGGTTTTTTTTTTCATTTGTGTTTTTAGTATTTAGTAAAATATAGCCCTTAAATATTTCTGCAAAGATTGTTTTATAATTTATTACTT
>CAZHCK010000089.1:0-9685 GCA_964530915.1 uncultured Cloacibacterium sp.
ATATTATATAATTGCAAAAAATATTGATATGAAAAATGAGAATAATTTTTTCAGAGAAATTCCACCTTTAACCAGTAGTGATAGTTTTTTAGTTTTTGATAGAGTAAAAGACAAATTTGATTTTCCTATTCATTTTCATCCAGAATATGAAATTAATTTCATAGAAAATGGAAAGGGTGTAAGGAGAATTGTAGGAGATCATATAGAAGAAATAGATGATTTAGAGCTGGTTTTAGTAGGCCCTAATCTTTATCATGCATGGGAAACTCATAAGTGCAAACAAAAAAAAGTGCATGAAATTACCATACAGTTTGAAGAAAATCTTTTTGAAGACAGTTTGCTTTCTAGGCGTATCATGAGGCCAATACGTGATATGTTTAACAGGTCTTCTCATGGGATTTTGTTCTCTAGAGCGACTACGGAATATCTGGCGCAGAGAATTTGTAACCTTTCTAGACTAGATGGGATGGATTATTTTTTAGAAATTTTGTCCATACTTCATGATATGGCTACTTCTAGGAATCAGAGGATACTTTCCACGTATACAGTAGATTATGATACTTTCGAAGATGATGACAGAATGAAAATTGTCTATGATTATATTCAAAAGAATTATGCTAATAAAATAACATTAGAAGAAGTTTCTAAAGTAGCATTAATGAGCCCAGTTTCTTTTAATAGGTTCATAAAAAAGAGAACTAATAAGACTTTTGTGAACTATGTAAATGATGTAAGAATAGGTTATGCAGCTAGAAATTTGGTAGAAAAAGACCTAAGTATTTCAGAAATTGCATTTAAATGTGGTTTTAATAATATTGCCAATTTTAATAGAATTTTTAAAAGCGTAAAAGGCGTTACACCTAGCGTATACAGAGAAGAATTTAACGGAATTAAGAGGATATTATAGTGTTGGTTTTATGATATTATTTTGTCAAAATTAATTTATTAAATGATACTTTTTAACATGAAAAATATCATCAGCGAAAATAATAGTAACAAATGATAAAATAATATTAACAAAAATTTCACATTCCTAATAAATTTGTTTTGTTAAAAAACATAAAGTTTTATTGATAATTTCAAAATTTTGAAAAGGTCAATAAATAGAAAAATTAAACCAACACTTTTTATCATGAAGAGTTTTCTTTATTACCTAAATCCAAGTAACAGGGGCAAAACAAGTATCGCTGCACTGTTTCTATTGGGAGCAATTACGTGTATTGATGCGCAGCAGAGCAACAATCGAGATTCTCTCAAAACCAAATCTATAGACGAAGTAGTTGTAATAGGCTACGGCACTCAAAAAAGAAAAGATGTCAATTCATCTATTTCATCTATCAAGTCATCTGATATTCAGTCACTAAAACAAGTAAACGTAGACCAAATGTTGCAAGGGAAACTTGCAGGGGTAGTGGTTACGAATGGTAACGGACAACCAGGTGCAGCTGCTTCAATTAGAGTAAGAGGAACTACCTCTCTTAATGGAGTAAATGAACCACTATATATTATAGATGGTATTCCTATTTCTGGAGACGCCAGTGGTAGAGCAACCAGTGGAAGACCTGTTGCGGGAAGCGATTTTTCTTCTACAGGTGGTGGTGGGAACAATACGGTTTCTCCTATTTCTTTCTTAAATCCTAATGATATAGAATCAGTAGACGTATTAAAAGATGCTTCTGCAGTGGCTATTTATGGAGCAAGAGGTGCAAATGGTGTCATCATTATTACCACTAAATCTGGTAAAAAAGGAATGGGTAAAATTTCTTACGATGGTTCTACCAATATTACCCATATTCCTAAATATTTAGATGTAATGAATCTGCAACAATACGCAGCGCATCAAAATAATTTGGCATTACTCTTCAATACACAATTAAGACCAGAGTTTTCTCATCCTGAACTTTTAGGACTTGGAACGGATTGGCAAAATGAAATTTTCCAAATCGGTTTTGGGCAATCTCACCAATTAAGTTTTTCTGGAGGTAAAGAAGGAACCAATTATTATCTATCTGGAAACTTTATGGACCAGACAGGGAATATTTTAGACACGGGTATGAAAAGATATACCTTCAGAGCAAATATTGATGCTAAAGTAAAACCTTGGTTAAAAGTAGGAACAAATTTATCTACGGGGATTACCAATGAAAACTTCACCGTTAATCAAAGTTTCGGAGGATTAATTACCAATATGCTTCTTCAAGGGCCAGATATGCCTGTAAGAAATTTAGATGGTACTTTTGCTTCGCCACCACAAAATCAAAACGTAAACTACTTTAATCCAGTTGCGGAAGCGCTAGAAAGAGAAAACAAATTGATTAGAAAAAATTTCTTAGGAAGTGTTTTCGGGGAAGCTAATTTACTAAAAGGATTAAAATATAGAGTAGAGTTATCTGCCAATACAGAGTTTACAGAATATACAGATTTCTATCCTTCTTATGATAGAGGAACTCAGTTTAATTTAACTGCAGATTTATTCGAAAGAAGACAAAATTGGTATTCTACCAATATTCAAAACTTGCTTACATACGATTTAAATATAAATAAACATAAAATTACCGCACTTGTAGGTCAAGAAGCCAATGATTCTCATTGGGAAGGTCTTTTAGCAGAAGCGCATGGTTTTAAATTTAATGATATTCATAACATTTCTATGTCAGATGCGGACAGCAGAACCGTTACAGGATATAAAGGCAGCCAAGCGCTTTCTTCTTTATTTGGACGTTTGATTTACGATTTTGATAATAAATATAGCGTTACCGCTTCTATCAGAAGAGATCAATCTTCTAAATTTGAACCAGCTATCGACGGAAAACAAGTAGGATATTTCCCATCAGTTTCTGTTTCATGGAAAGTGAGTAGCGAAAAATTCATGGAAAGTGTTAAAGATTATATCTCTTTACTTAAAATTAGAGCAGGATATGGTGAAACAGGGAATCAGCAAATTCCGAACGGAAGATATGCTGCAAACCTTACTCAATATTTTCTTCCAGGAAACATCCCAAATCCTAATTTAACTTGGGAAAGCATGAAACAAACAGATATTGGTTTAGATTTTACTTTATTTAATCATTTCAATGTCAATTTTGATGTTTACAAAAAGCTATCAGATAATTTCTTATTCCAATATCCTTTACCAGATTATTTAACCGGTGGTTCATCTTGGAATGGTGGTATTGATTCTCCTTATTTCAATATGGGACAAGTAGAGAATAGAGGTTTTGATTTAACCATGTCTTATGGAACGAAAAATGCTGAAGGTTTCAACTGGAATTCTACATTGGTAATGTCTCATAACCAAAATAAACTTCTTAATATTATCAATGGAGTTACGCTTACCGAACAAGCGAATATGAACGGTTATCAACCATATGTAGTTTCTAATACAATCGTAGGTTCTGCTATTGGTACGTATTGGGGATTCAAAACAGATGGTTTATTTACCAGCCTAGACCAACTTAATAATGCGCCAATTCAGTTTGGACAATCTATAGGAACAGCTCCTGGTCAAACGTATCTAGGTGATGTGAAATACGTAGACGTAAATGGAGATGGTAAAATTACCATGGATGATGCTACCATTATCGGAGATCCAAATCCAGATTTAACCATTGGTTTCACTAATAGCTTCAGTTATAAGAATTTTGATTTGTCTATCTTCTTAAATGGAGTTGTAGGAAATGACGTAATGAACTTAACCAGAAGAAATGGTTTAGAAAACTCTATGTTGTACAAAAATCAATTGGTAGAAGCAGCAAATTATTGGACTGAAGATCGTCCTAATTCAGATATTCCTCGTCCGATTAACAGCAGCAGTAATCCAAACATCTTGATTTCTGATAGATTCGTGGAAAAAGGAGATTTCCTTAGAATTCAGAATGTTACTATAGGATATACTTTCTCGCCAGAAGCTTTAGAATCGATTAAAATGACCAAAGTGAGAATTTATGGTACAGTACAGAATCTCTATACTTTTACCAATTATACAGGCTATGATCCAGAAATTGGATTATTTAATCAGAATCCATTGCTAAACGGAATAGATAATGGTAGATATCCTATGCCAAGAACGTTTTCTTTAGGGGTAAACTTAGAATTTTAAAAAAAGAGTAAAATGAAAATTTATAAATTTAATTCGGTAAAAAAAATATTGTTTTTTGCAATACTTACCGCAGGATTAAGTTCTTGTTCTAACGAATTTACAACAAGACCTTCAGAGGATTCTATTACTGCAGATTCTTACTATAAGACTAATGAACAAGTGGCAAGTTGTACAGATGCTTTGTATAACAGAACATGGTTCCAGTTTCACAATAAGTTTTTCTTTGCGATTACTGAAGTGGGTTCTGGTAATATGTATACCAATTCTTCAGATGTTAATGCTATGCGTAATTTCTCTATCAATGGTTCAGACCCTGAACTTAATAATGGATGGCAGTCACTTTGGGCAAATGTAGCACAAGCTAATTATTTAATTAATAACCTTAAAATTAGAGTAGCTCCTGCAGTAAGTCAAGAAGTGGTGAACAATGCACTTGGTGAAGCGTATTTTATGAGAGCTACTGCTTATTTTTATTTGGTAAGATTGTGGGGGCCAGTTCCAATTATTGAAAACAATTTAGATCATGTTTCTAGCCCACAATTGAATACCAATAGAGTAGAAGATGTGTATGAACTCATCAGAAGAGATTATGTAAAAGCATCAGAATTACTTTACTCTAAAACGAGAGGAAGCGCTTATGCAAGCAATATTAAAGTTTCTAAAGGCTCTGCAAAAGCAATGTTAGCTAAAGTATATCTTTATATGAAAGATTATCCTAAAGCTAGAGCAGCGGCAGAAGAAGTAATCAATAGTGGAGAATTTAAACTCTTGGGAGGAAGCGCTTTGCCTAATAAATCTTTCGGAGATTTATTTACTTACGCAGGGAATAACAATGAAGAATCTATCTTCGCTTTACAGTGGAAAGGAGATGGTAACTATGGTTCTGCTAGCAATTGCAATACGCAATTCGGAATCAGTAATGGTAGCATTTCTACTTCTAATGCAACTTACGGTGGTGTTTTCGGGCCTTCTCAAGATATTTTAAATCTATATTCATCTTCAGATGTCAGAAGAAAGGAAACCATTATGTTGCCAGGAGATGTTTATCCAAGTATAAAAGCTAAAATTGGCTCTAATTACGGGCCACTTGTAGTCCCTGCTGCTGATTTAATTGGTGGTCAAGGTGCAGGTGCAGCCATTAAAAAATATTGTCTTGGTGTAGTAAACGGAGATGTTACAGGACCAGTTGATGGTTGGGCTATGATGAATAACAATACCTATATCATGAGATATGCAGAATTATTGCTTATTCATGCAGAAGCAGTTTTAGCAGGTGCTTCCAGTACAGCAGATGCTTCAGCGCTTAAATCTCTAAACGCTGTAAGAAATAGAGCTGGATTAAACAGTGTTTCTTCATTTACTTTTGATGATTTATTCACAGAGAGAAGAAAAGAACTAGCGTTCGAAGGAGATTATTGGTTTGATTTAGGAAGACTTCCTAGAGCTAAAGCAATTGCAATCATGTCTGCTCAAAACAGAGGAAATATGTGGGGAGCTGAGTATTTTACACCAGACGATGCAGATTTTTCTTTGCCATATCCTACCAATGATGTGATTAAAAATCCTAAATTATTAGAGGCTCCGGTTCCTTATGTTTTTAAATAAAATAAATTCACATGAAAAATTTAAATATCAATAGATTATTCTGGACATTATTCCTATCTGTTTTTGCAATAATCAGTTTGTCATCATGTAGAGATGATAGCTCAGATGATTCTAAAGCAGGACCTCCAGTAATCGAAAAAATTACAGGTTCATTAGACGGTGAAGGTAAGCCTGTAGACTTAACGCCTATTACACAAGCGCAAGCCAATAATACCGTAATTATCCACGGTTCTGGGTTTAAAACCTTACAACACGTATATTTTAATGGGACAGAATCTGCTTTCAATCCAAATTTTGTTACGGATAATGTAATCGTGGTAAATATCAATGAGAGTACACCTTATGCTAATGCAAGCAATAAACTGAAATTAGTAACCGCTTTTGGTGAGGTAGTGTATGATTTCACAGTAGCGCCACCTTCTCCAGAAATCAGCAGTTATAATTCTATTAATGCACAAGCTGGAGAAACCTTCAAGATTTACGGAAAATATTTCTTAAATCCAGAAGTAAAAGTAGGAACAGCTACTGCGACTATTGTATCTTCTACACTTACAGAAATTGTAGCGACTATGCCAGCAAATGCCAATGATAAATATGTTTCTGTAACTACCATTTCAGGAACTTCTACAGCGGCTCAAGCAGTAGGTTCAGCGCTATATGATGACGAAATTCAAGGAGATGCAGGTCACTGGACTTGGAGCGGAACGCCTATCGTTACAGATTTTGCAGATGATACTTTCCAAGGTAAAAAAGCCATGAAAATAGCTTTCGGAGGTTGGGATGGTGCAGATTTCAAATTCAATTCTAGAAATGTTTCTCAATACAAAGCATTCAGAATTAGAGTGAAAAGTACCGTAGATAATTCTTCGGCAAGTCTTAAAATGGTTTTCGGTGGTTGGGCTTTCCAAATCGTAAAACCAGTTACTACAGGTTGGACTTACATAGAAATTCCTTTCTCAGAAATTGG
Organism: uncultured Cloacibacterium sp.; assembly: GCA_964530915.1. GTDB lineage: Bacteria > Bacteroidota > Bacteroidia > Flavobacteriales > Weeksellaceae > Cloacibacterium. The sequence continues at coordinate 6,672 of CAZHCK010000089.1, forward strand.
TAATCCTACTACTTTTGACCAAATTACGTTCCAAGAGTCTGGTAATTTTGGTGGAAACACACTTCTTATCGATGATATGGGATTTGTATTAAAATAATGAAGTATAAGAATTAATAATTATTCCTAAGAACCCTCATTTGTAGGGTTCTTTTTGTAAAAATTCATGAAAACAAAAATTTTAAATATTGCTTCTCTGCTTCTTTGCCTTGGTTTAGGAGCTCAGAAATTTCAAGGAGTTGCCAATACACCACCGATGGGTTGGAATTCTTGGAATACTTTCGAAGTTAATATCAATGAAGAATTGGTAAAGCAAACCGCAGATATTATCGTTTCTTCTGGAATGAAAGATGCAGGTTATCAATACATTGTGTTAGATGATGGTTGGATGGTAAAAGACCATCGTGATGAAAACGGAAATCTTATTCCAGACCCTGTAAAATTCCCAAGCGGAATGAAAGCGCTCATTGATTATGTACATGCTAAAGGTTTGAAATTTGGGTTGTACAATTGTGCAGGAACCAATACTTGTGCAGGTTATCCCGGAACCAGAGGTTACGAATACCAAGATGCGAGATTTTACGCGAGTTTAGGCATAGATTTTCTGAAATACGATTGGTGTTTTACAGAAGGAATTAATGCTAAAGAAGCGTATACTACCATGAGTAAAGCTTTAAAAACTGCTGGGAAACCTATCGTTTTCTCTATTTGTGAATGGGGAGATAATCAACCGTGGAATTGGGCAACATCTGTGGGAAATCTTTGGAGAATTTCTGGGGATATTTACCCGTGTTTCGATTGTGAATATAAGCACGAAGAAGGAAATTGGTCGTCATGGGGTGTTCTCAAAATTTTAGAAATGAGAAAAGACATTCGTAAATTTTCAGGACCTGACCATTGGAATGATTTTGACATGATGGAAGTAGGAAACGGAATGACTTTAACGGAGGATAAGTCGCATTTTACGCTTTGGTCTATGATGGCGTCTCCGCTTTTTGCAGGAAATGATTTAAGAAGCATGAAGCCAGAAACTTTGAAAATTTTGACCAATAAAGAAATGATTGCTATTAATCAAGATGTTTTGGGAATTCAAGGGTTTAAATATCAGTCAGAAAATGGAGTAGATATTTGGTTAAAACCTTTATCTGATGATAATTGGGCAGTGGTTTTCTTAAACCGAACAGAAAAATCTCAAAAAATTAAATTTGATTGGAAAAAGCACGTCATAGAAGACTTAGATTTCAAATTTACCTTAAACTTAACTCAGCAAACTTACGTATTAAGAGACCTTTGGGAACATAAAGATTTAGGAAAAACCAATAAGATTTTTGAAAAAGAATTGGCTTCTCATGATGTAGTTGCACTAAAACTGACAAAAGTTAAAAAATGAAAAAAATAATTTATTTCATCACATTAGCATTGCTCACTTCTTGCGGAACTTCTTTTGTAGGAAATCACGGTCAGCTTTCGGTAAAAGGAACACAATTGGTAGACAAAAACCAAAATCACGTCATGCTCAGAGGAATGAGTTTCGGTTGGCACAGTATGTGGCCTAGATTTTATAATAAATCTGCCGTTTCTTGGCTCAAAAAAGATTTTCATGCCAATGTAGTTCGTGCTGCATTAGGTGTAGAACATGGCGAATTTGGAAATTATATGAAAGATAAAAAATTTGCCAAAGAAAAAATTTACGCTGTGATTGACGGAGCCATAAAAAACAACATTTATGTAATTGTAGATTGGCACAGTCATAACATCAACTTAAATGAAGCCAAAGAGTTTTTCGATGAGGTTTCTCATAAATATGGCAAATATCCGCATGTTATCTACGAAGTGTTTAATGAACCCGACTACGAAACTTGGGCAGAAGTAAAAGCCTATTCCGAAGAAATTATAAAAGTGATCAGAAAAAACGACCCTGATAATATTATTTTAATCGGTTCTCCTTCTTGGGATCAAGATGTGCATCTTCCTGCGAAAGATCCTATTACCATTGACCAAAATCTCATGTACACCATGCATTTTTATGCAGCAACGCACGAAAAATGGTTGAGAGACAGAACGGATGAAGCGTTGAAAAGCGGTTTGCCGATTTTCGTGTCCGAAAGTGCAGGGATGGAAGCTTCTGGAGATGGAAAAATGAACTATCAATCTTGGCAAGAATACATTTCTTGGATGGAAGAACGTGGAATAAGTTGGGTAGTTTGGTCGGTTTCAGACAAAGATGAAACTTGCTCTATTCTTAAAAAATCTGCTCATTCCGAAGGAAATTGGAAAGCTGAGGATTTAAAAGAATCTGGCCAGAAAACCAGGGAATACCTAAGGTTTTATAATAAAGGTAAAGACTAATAAAAAATCCCGAATCAAATTCGGGATTTTATTTTTTAGTTTCTGTCGTAATCATCTTCTATTCTTACGATATCATCTTCACCGAAGTACGTTCCAGTTTGCACTTCTATAAAGATAAGCGTGTCTTCTCCCACATTTTCTACACGGTGTTTAGCTGTAAGTGGAATAAGCGCTGTTTCGCCGTAATGGTAGATTTTATCTTCGCCGTCTAAAGTAATTTTTGCCGTTCCTTGAATAATAGTCCAAGCTTCCTGACGGTGATGATGGTATTGATAAGACAATCTTTGACCAGGTTTTACCTCTATTCTTTTCATTTTAAAATGGGGTTCATCAAATAATACAAAGTATTTTCCCCAAGGTCTTTCTCCGATTTCGTTCATTTCTTTTTTTAGGTAAAATTACGCTTTATTGAGCCTCTATTTTTCTACTATTTTTTCAATTTACGGTATTAAATTTTTATTTGATGGTGTGGAAGAACAGAATGGAAAACATTTTTTTTTAAGATGTCAATTTCTACCATTCTAATTCACTGATTTTATTTAAATTTGTCTAAAACTAATCATGTAAAACTTATAAATCACGGAAATAAAATCTGTGAAGTTCGATAATAATTAAACTATAATTTCTGATTTTTTTGTATTAAAAATTAGAGAGAAATATTATTTAAC
>CAZHCK010000090.1:0-9394 GCA_964530915.1 uncultured Cloacibacterium sp.
AAATATTTTTCATAATTTAGAAAATTACCTAAAGAATTATCAATAATTTATTCAAATAAATTCATAATTATTTGATTTACTTTATTTTTAACTCTAGGAGCATGGTCTATTTTGGAATATGTTACGATTTTATTAGCAATAATTTCAGATTTTGGATTTTCAATAAGTTTAGGATTCAATTCTCTCATCCAAATTGATTGATTTAGTCTGTTATGATTTGAAGTGCAAAAAACTAATGCATCTAATGCTATTAAACTTAGTGGTCTTCCTTTATCAATCCATTTTTCAGCACGTTTCCAATTGAATTTAGAACTCGCGGCTAATTGTCCCCAACTTTGTGAAACATTTTTTATCTTCAATTCTTGATTTTCAATCCAATCAAGGATTCTGTCATCCTGCAAATAATTTAGAACTGAAATGAATTCATTCAAATATTTTTCGTCAGTAGTTTCAATGATTTTGGTTAATAATTCAAGGGCCTCATCTTTGGATTTTGTTTTACAAATTTCATTTGCAAATTCAATAAACTTATCTACTTTTTCAAAATCATACATTTTTAAAATTTCTATACTTACAAAGTTTTATTATACTCAATTTATATTCCTTCAATTTGCAGTTAAAACTATTTCAAATACAAGTCAAAATAATCCGTAACCTTTTGCATTAAATGCACTCTGTCTTTACCAGAAACATTGTGAGGATGACCAGGATAAACGAAATAATCTAACTGAACGCCTTTGTCAACGGCAGATTTCAAGAATTTTACAGAATGTTGCAAAACCACTACATCATCTTGCGCACCATGAATCATGAGTAATTTTCCTTTCAAGTTTTGAACTTTGTCTAAAAGATTAGCTTTTGCGTAACCTTCAGGATTTTCTTTCTGCGTGTCCATGTAACGTTCTGTGTACATAATTTCGTACATATTCCAGTCGATTACAGGTCCACCTGCAACTCCCGCTTTGAAAACTTCAGGATATTTCAGCATAAAACTTGTGGTCATAAATCCACCGAAACTCCAACCGTGAATTCCCATTTTTTCAGCATTTACAAAAGGCAAAGATTTTAAATATTCTACACCTTGTAATTGGTCTTTCATTTCAGTTTCACCTAGATTTCTGAAAACAGCTTGTTCAAATTGCATTCCTCTGTTAGAAGAGCCTCTTCCGTCCATCGTGAAAACAATGTAACCACGTTGCGCCATATATTCGTACCAAAGATTCCCAGAAGCTGGGAAATTATTAGTAACCAATTGTAAATGAGGTCCGTTATATAAATATACGATTACAGGATATTTTTTAGTTTTATCAAAATCAGTTGGCAAAATCAGTTTTCCATAGAGTGGTGTTCCGTCGTCTGCTTTCAGTGTGATATTCTGAATTTCAGGTCTTTGGAAGTTTTTCAGTGGGTTTTCTGCGGTTAAAATATTTTTGGTTTGAAGTGATTGCGTATTGATAATATTGGCAATTCTTGGAGTAGAAGCATTGGTAAAAACATCATATAAATGTGTTCCGTCTTTGCTCAGAATTCCGTTGTGAATTCCAGCGTCTTTGTCTAATCTGGTAATTTTACTTGTTTGCCAATTTACTTTGTACAAATGTTTTTCAAGTGGCGTTTCTTTAGTGGAAGAGAAGTAAATTTCTTTTTTCTTTTCGTTAAAACCTAGAATTTCGTTTACTAACCAATCTCCTTTGGTAATTTGTTTTACCAAACCTTTGTCTGTGTTGTACCAAAATAAATGATTATAACCCGTTCTTTGACTTTGCCAAATAAAATCCTTGTGAGAACCTGGTAAAAATGTCAATGGATGCTGAGGTTCTACATATTTTTCATCTTTTTCTTCGAAGAGCGTTTTAATAAAATTTCCAGTTTCTGCATCATATTGATTTAGTTTCATATGGTTTTGAGTTCTATTAAGAACCGCTACGAAAATAGATTTAGAATCAGGGCTCCAAGTTACGCTGGTTAAATATTGCTCTTTGTCGCCTTCGATGTTTAAGAATTTTTTGGTTTGAGTTTTTACATCAAAAATACCAATGGAAACTTCGTGTGATTTGTTTCCAGCCATCGGGTATTTCATGTTATGGTTTTCTGCAGGAGTTACGCTCCAATCAATGATAGGGTAGTCAGTAACCATGCTTTGATCCATTCTGTAAAATGCAATTTTTTGAAAATTTGGCGCCGCAAAAATTCCTCCATCAATCCCAAATTCATTACGGTGAACAGATTGTCCGTTGATGATATTTTCGTTTTGGTCATCTGTAATTTTCAACGTTTTTCCATTGATGTTAACAAATAAATTATTTTTAATGGTGTAAATAATCGTTTGATTGTCAGGGAGAAGTTGAGCGTTTTCTGCATCTTCAGGAATAGAAGCAAATTCTGTTTTTTGCCAAGAGTTTCCCGTTTTTTGAAGCCAAAAATATTTTCCTTTTTGGGAGAAATATGCTTTAGAATTATTCAAAAATTTCAGTGGAGAAAGAGCTTTCAGTTTTTGGTCTGCATTTAGATTTTGATTCACTTGATATAGAGAAACCAAAGTATCCGTCTTGTTGGTCGCAATATCTGTGATGAGATAAGCGTTTTTAACCATTTGAAGGTAAGATTTGCCATCATTGCTGAAAGAAAAATCTCTGATGTTTTTCACAGCAAGATTGGTTCTAAGTCCTAAAACGGCATCGTTCATGGTGAATTGCTGCGTTTGTGAAAAACCACAAACTGAAGCCAAAACCAATGTTCCTAATATTTTTTTAAAGTTCATAGATGTTGAAAAATTTTAACGGTAAATGTATGTTAATTCATTAATTTATAAAGAATTTTATAAATGTTCTTTGTATAAAATCGTGAGATTGTCTTTTTCTGATTTTTTATTCCATTGATATTGATGCGTCCAATATGCAATTTTGGCGGATAAAATTCCTAATCCAGCCCCAAAAATCACGTCGCTCCAATAATGTTTGTCGTGAGCAATTCTCAAAACGCCCACTCCAGTTGCTACAGAATAAGCAACATAGGGAACCCAACGATAATTTTCGCCATATTCCATAGAAAGTATAGTAGCGCCAGCAAAAACATTCGCAGTGTGACCGCTAGGGAAACCAAATTCATTGCTTCCGTCTGGTCTTGGTTTTTTAATCGCTTTTTTCAAAAGATAGGTGCTCCCAAAAACAAGAATTTCAGATTTTGCCAAAATAGCAGTTCTGTTCCAGAAATCGGTTTTAGGTTTCATTCCTGCCCATTCAAAAGCGTAAAGTGAAACGTGAGGCGCAAATTGAAGGTAATCTTCGGGATAACCTCCAAAAGCCAAGAAATTTTTGTTTTCTGTAACGCTGAAATCTCTATTTTCTGTTGTTAAAACGATGCTTCCTGCTGTCATTAAGGTAGCAGGAATGATGAGTTGTTTTGAAGTGAATTTTGGTTGTTCTGAAAAAACTAAACTGTCTTTCTTTTGTGAAAAAAGAAAATTTGAAAAAACCAAAAATGCTAAAAGTATGTTTCTCATTTTTTAACGCAATGGCGCAAAATTATTTTTAAAATTAAAATGTTTTGAAGGCGTAAGAAAATCAGAGATTTTCGAAAATTAATTCTCAATAGCTTTCTTTTTCAAGAATTTATACGTTTCTATTTGACTGCGGAATGGTTTTTTGTTGTTTTTGACATATTTATTGCTCAATTCCTCATCTAGAAATCTGGATTTTACGTTGCCTTTTAATTGAAGTTCTAGTAAATCTTTTAGTTCTTTTTTAAGATTTTTTTGATTCACTTTTACAGCAGCTTCTATTCTGTAATCTAGGTTTCGAGTCATCCAATCCGCGGAAGAAAGATAAACATCTTCACTGCCTTTATTGTAAAAATACATCACTCTAGAATGTTCTAAATACTCGTCTACAATACTTATGGCATGAATCTTTTTCTTGAAGTTTTTCTGTTCTACTGCACAGAAAATTCCACGAACAATCATTTTAATTTCCACGCCAGCTTCCGCTGCTTCATAAAGTTTTTTAATTAGACCTTTATCCGAAAGTGAATTGACTTTTATAATCATTTCGGCTTTTCTGCCTGCTTTTGCTTCTTCAATTTCTTTATCAATATGCCAAACAATTTTTTCTCTCATGAAGTGTGGACAAACCAATAAATGATTGCAAGATTTCAATGCTAAAGCGGGGTCTATTTTTGGTTTTCTGAATACGTTAAAAACTTTATTAATATCTGCCATAATTGCTCTGTTAGAAGTCATGAGCAAATGGTCTACATAGATTTTAGCTGTTTTTTCGTTGAGGTTTCCAGTACTTACAAATCCATATTGAATGGTCTTATTGTTCACTCTTTTTTTGATGACACAGAGTTTTGCATGCACTTTTTTATTCGGTAATCCCACTAGAACTTTTACACCTTCTTCTTCTAACCTTTCTTTCCATTCTAGGTTATTTTCTTCATCAAATCTGGCGCGTAATTCTAGCATTACGGTGACTTCTTTTCCGTTTCTCACGGCATTTATCAGTGCGTTTACAATTTTAGAATTGCTGGCTAATCTATAAGCCGTAATTTGAATAGACTTTACATCTGGATCCATTGCAGCTTCTCTCAGCAAGTCAATAACTGGTGTAAAAGTGTGATAAGGAAAGGTAAGAAGCACATCTTTTTTTACGATAACATCTGTAATTCTGCCTTCATGGTCAAATTCTGGATGCGTAAAAGAACTTCTCTCGATTGGTTTTTCATAATTTTTAAAAACATCAGGAAAATCCATAAAATGTCTGAAATTATGAATTTTTTGCCCTGGAATAATGCTGTCTCTTTTGGTAAGATTGAGTTTTTTGATGAGAAATTCTACTAGAGATTTATCCATGTCTTTGTCAAAGACAAAACGGGTAGGTTTTCCTTTTCTTCTAGATTTAATTCCTTTTTCAATTTTTTCTACAAAGCTGGTTCTGATGTCATTATCGAGGTCAAATTCTGCATCTTTTGTCACCTTAAAAGAATTTGATTTGAAATCATCATACCCGAAATAGGAGAAAATATGTGGTAAATTGAATGCGATGACGTCTTCTAGAAGCATTATGTCAGTTTCCTCAGGATTTTCGGGTGGCAAAATGACAAATCTTCCGTTGGCTCTGGTCGGAACTTCTATAATGGCGAATTTAGTGCTGAATTTCCAATCTTTTCTGCGCATTGCAATGCCTAGATAAAGACTTTTTTCTCGCAAATAGGGCAGTTGAACATGGTCATGAAGCAGAATAGGAATGACGTTGCTTTCTACTTCTTCGTCAAAATATTTTTTTACAAATTCCTTTTGTTTTTCGGTGAGTTTTTTGGGAGTTTTAATGAAAACTTTTTGCTCTGCCATTTCTTCTTGGATTTTATCCCAAGTTTTTTCAAAATCTTCCTGTTGTTTGATGACAATTTTATTGATTTTGTCCAAAATTCTTTGAGGCTTGTCAAAAAACGTCTCTACTGCAAGTTTATCTTTCAGTTCTAGAGCTCGTTTTAGTCCAGCAACTCGCACTCGAAAAAACTCATCTAGATTATTAGAAAAAATTCCTAAAAATCTAATTCTCAGGTGTAATGGAACGGTTTCGTCCATCGCTTCTTGCAAAACTCTTGCATTAAAACCTAACCAGGTAATGTCTCTAGGATTGAATTGTGGCATATCTGTAAAAAGTTTTATCCAAATATAATGATAAACATGGGAATAGAGAAGTGAAATGGAGATTTTAAAAGATGACAGTTTTTAAGAAAATGTCAATTTGTCACAATTTTCTCAATGGTATAAAATTGGAGAAATCCAAGTCAAATTAGTTAAGTAAAAAATAAAATATAAATATTATGAGCAAAATTATCGGAATTGATTTAGGTACGACCAACTCTTGCGTTGCGGTAATGGAAGGTAAAGATCCTGTAGTTATCCCAAATGCAGAAGGTAAAAGAACCACACCATCTATTGTAGCATTTACAGAAGATGGCGAAAGAAAAGTAGGTGATCCTGCAAAAAGACAAGCAGTAACGAATCCTACTAAAACTGTTTATTCTATCAAGAGATTCATCGGAACACAGTTTACTAAAGATAAAGAAGAAATTTCTAGAGTTCCTTATGCTGTGGTAGCTGGACCAAATGATACTGTAAAAGTAAAAATAGAAGATAGAGAATATACAGCACAAGAAATTTCTGCAATGATTCTTCAAAAAATGAAGAAAACAGCTGAAGATTTCCTTGGTCAAGAAGTAACCAGAGCAGTAATTACGGTTCCTGCATACTTTAACGACGCGCAGAGACAGGCTACTAAAGAAGCTGGTGAAATTGCAGGTCTTAAAGTAGAAAGAATCATCAACGAACCTACTGCTGCAGCTTTAGCTTACGGTTTAGATAAAGTAGGCAAAAAAGACCTAAATGTAGTTGTTTTCGACTGTGGAGGTGGTACTCATGACGTTTCTGTACTAGAAATGTACGAAGTAGATGGAAACGCATCTTTCGAAGTAAAAGCTACTGATGGTGATACTCACCTTGGTGGAGATGACTTTGATAACGTAATTATCGACTGGATGGCAGATGAATTCAAATCTGAAGAAGGTGTAGATCTTAAATCTGATGCTATTGCACTTCAACGTTTAAAAGAAGCTGCTGAAAAAGCAAAAATTGAATTGTCTTCTTCTACCCAAACTGAAATCAATTTACCATATATCACTGCTACTGCAACTGGTCCTAAACACTTAGTGAAAACATTGACCAGAGCTAAATTTGAGCAACTAGCACATGATTTAATCCAAAGAACAATCGAACCATGTAAAACGGCTCTTAGAAATGCAGGAATGAGCACTTCTGATATTGATGAAATCATCTTAGTAGGTGGTTCTACTAGAATTCCTGCAATTCAAGAAGCAGTAGAAAAATTCTTCGGAAAATCACCTTCTAAAGGAGTAAATCCAGATGAAGTAGTAGCAATTGGTGCTGCAATTCAAGGGGGAGTTTTAACTGGTGATGTAAAAGATGTTCTTTTATTAGACGTAACTCCGCTTTCTTTAGGTATCGAAACGATGGGTTCAGTTTTCACTAAATTAATTGAAGCGAATACTACCATTCCTACTAAAAAATCAGAAGTTTTCTCTACTGCAAGTGATAATCAGCCTGCGGTAACCATCAGAGTAGGACAAGGAGAAAGACCAATGTTTAATGATAACAAAGAAATTGGTAGATTTGATTTAGTAGATATTCCACCTGCACCAAGAGGAGTTCCACAAATTGAGGTAACTTTTGACATCGATGCAAACGGTATTCTACACGTTTCTGCTAAAGATAAAGGAACTGGTAAAGAGCAATCTATCAAAATCCAAGCATCTTCTGGACTTTCTGATGCAGAAATTGAAAGAATGAAAAAAGAAGCAGAAGAAAATGCAGCAGCAGATGCAAAGAGAAAAGAAGATGTAGAAACCATCAATAAAGCAGATGGAATGATTTTCCAAACAGAAAAACAATTAAAAGAATTTGGAGAAAAATTATCTGCAGATAAAAAAGCAGCAATCGAAGCAGCACACGCAGAACTGAAAACAGCTTACGAAACCAAAGATGCAGATGCTATTAAACCTAAGTTAGAAGCATTAGACGCAGCTTGGATGGCCGCTTCAGAAGAATTGTACAAAGCAACTCAAGAAGCGCAACCGCAACCTGAACAAACACAAGGTAACGCTGGTGAAAACGTACAAGATGCAGATTTCGAAGAAGTGAAGTAAATCACGATAAATATTAATATCAAATCCCAATCAGTAATGGTTGGGATTTTTTTGTTTTTACTTGGGCGGCATTTCCTTCTACAGCTCCCGCTTTTTTTCTGTCATTACGAGCGAAATAAACCGAATAGAAGTAATCTTTTGAATATTTTTAGAAATTTGAAACCAACTTTAGACAGAAAAAAGAGCTCCGCTTTCGCCGGGCCGCGAAAACCGAACCGTAATTGCGAGCGAAGAAAACACAAAGCAAAGCAATCTTAGAAATTTAAGTAAATCCGTAATTATTATTAAGGTTTTATTTTTAAATTAGTGGAAAATTTAACCATGGAAATTAAGTTTACTAGAATTTTTAAGATTGATAGAGAAAATCAAATAACAACAGAAGAAACATTTACAAATGCTGAACATGTAAACAACTATATAATAGAGCTACTTCAAAGATTATCCGAAGAAGAAGGGCAAAGATTATATAAGTTTGATGATAGTTCTACAACTGTTAAAGACAGAATTGAGGAGTTATTTTCTTATGATTATAGCGATTTAAATGAAATAACTGAAAGTAAAATTACACAAATCTGTGATTTTTTATCTCAAAGGTTATTATCTAAAGAAATTGAAGCCCAAGAAAGATATGGTCATTTAGGACATGATATACAGAAAGGAATGTTGATATTTACATTTCTTAAAATAACAGATACTAATTACAAAATTATTATTTCAAAATCTGATTATGATAAATTTATTGAAGAAATGACAGGTGATTTAAAAGAAGGATTACCACAAAAGAAAAAAATTTATAAATCCTTTATTGTAAATGTTGATGAAATTGAAGGAGATTTGACTATTGATAAAATTTTGACTTATGATAGTAATAGAGTAGTTTCAGCTTATTGGTGGAAAGAATTTTTAGAACTTATTCCTCTTACATCAGATGAAGATAATACAATTCATGCTTTTGATGAAATTGAGAAAAAATTATTAAATCCTATTTTAGGCAGAAGTAAAGGGGATTATACACAATTATGGAATCTAACTCTCGCATATTTCAGAAGTGATGGTGATTTTGACTTTGATTTTTATAAGACCGAAATCATTGAAAAATATAATCCAATTAATGATAATTTAAAAAAATCATTTATAAAAGAAAGAATTGATAATATTTCTGAAACAAAGAAGTTTGATAATATTTTCCCAAAAGTTAAAGGTATTCTAAATAAAAGAATGAAAAAAACAATAGCTCTTACTCCAGAAATAGATATGATTATAAAGCATGATATTACTAATATTGATACTACAATTCTTGGTGTGGAATATGAAGGTGAAAAATATTTAATGATAAAAACACAAGCTGGCTATCAATACGCTCCAAATAAATTAACTTTCAATGATTAATTTTTTCCAAAATATCAAGGATATCTTTACTGAAGATAGAATTTCTTTAATAAAAGAAAATGTTAAAGAGTTTTTTGTCGAAATAAAAATTGAAAAAGGTTTTGTGTTAAGTAAAGAAGACTTAGTAAAAACTCTTATTATAAATGAACGAGATTTTTTAAATGTAAAATTAATTGTTTACGATAACACTCAAGCAATTTATCAATCAGAAATAAATAATGTTGATGAATTTATAAACAAAATAAAAGAATTCTCTGATGAAAATTTAATTATACTAAAT
>CAZHCK010000091.1:0-9178 GCA_964530915.1 uncultured Cloacibacterium sp.
AGTTTATTGATTCCACAAAATAAAAATTCTAAAATATCACCATTTCAAAAAAATTAAAAAATATGATTACAAAACCTATATTTCCATGTCTTTGGTACGATGGAAAAGCCAGAGAAGCTGCAGATTTTTATTGCCAAATTTTCCCTAATTCTAAAGTCCTTTCGGATAATGGAATGGTGGTGAAATTTGAACTAAACGGAACAGAATTCATGGGATTAAATGGTGGTCCGAATTTCAAATTTGATGAAGCCGTTTCTTTTTGTATAGAATGCGAAACACAAGAAGAAATAGATTACTACTGGGAAAATCTACTGAAAAATGGAGGAAACGAAAAAGTTTGCGGTTGGCTTACAGACCAATTCGGAATGTGTTGGCAAGTCTATCCAAAGATTTTAGTTGATATGATGAATGACGCCGAAAAAGCACCAAAAGCAGTGGAAGCATTTCAGAAAATGGTAAAATTTGATATACAAGCTTTACTTGATGCTGTGAAATAAAACCTTACCTTTGCAAAACTTACCAATTATCAATTATAAAAATGCAGTTAGGAAAAACTCAAACTTTAAAAATCGCAGAAAAAAATACCTCTGGACTTTTCTTAGAATCTCAAACTGGTGAAAGAGCTTTTTTGCCTAAAATTTTTGCAGACGAAAATGCAGAAATAGGTGATGAAATATCAGTTTTCGTGTATCAAGATGATTCTGCTTTGAAAGCTACTACAGAAATTCCGCTTTGCGAAGTAGGAGAGTTTGCAGTGATGACTTGCGTACAATCTTTGCCAAGTGGCGCTTTTATGGATTGGGGAATTATCAAAGATTTGTTTATTCCATACAAGCAACAAAAAGGTAAAATTCTCGAAGGAAAACGTTATTTGGTGTATGTTTATGTAGATGATGTTTCTGACAGAATTACAGGTACAACTAAGTTTAAGAGAAATCAGTCTTACGAAAATGTTCCTTTCAAAAAAGGAGAAGAAGTAAACCTTATCATTGCAGGAGAATCAGAAATTGGTTTCAATGTAGTGGTGAATAAAAAATATTTAGGATTAATTTACACTTCGGATGTATTTAAAAAATTATATCCGCTGTCTGAAGAAACAGGTTATATCAAAACCATCAGAGAAGACGGTAAAATAGATGTTACGCTTCAGAAACAAGGCTATGAAAACAATCATGATGAATTTCAACAAAAAATTCTTCAGAAATTAGAAGAAAATTACGGAATTCTTTATCTCTCAGACAAATCAGAACCCGAAGAAATTAAGCAAGAACTCCAAATGAGCAAAAAGAATTTCAAAAAGGCAATTGGCGGTTTATACAAAGACCAAGTCATAGAAATTTTGGAAGACAAAATCAGACTCATCAACGAAGAATAAAACAAAAAGAGCAGAAATTTCTGCTCTTTTTTAGTTTCTATTTTTAATTAAAACATAACCTTGTAAAATTCGTCCGTCTGAAACTTTCAAAACATACCAATATGTTCCGCTTGGTAAAATTCTGCCATTAAACTGACCGTTCCATTCAAAAGTACCATTGATTATTTTTTTCAAAACAGCAGCGCCAAATCTGTCTACAATGGTGATTTCTGAGTTAGGATAATTTTCCATTCCTGTGATTTTCCAGGTGTCATTTATCCCATCAGAATTGGGAGTGAAAGTATTCGGAATATCAAAAATGGTGAAATTCATTTCGCCAATAATACAGCCTAATTTCGTTTTCACATAAACGGTATAACTTCCATTATTCAAATTCGGAAATTCTGGATTGTTTTGCCAATTTGAATTATCTAAAGAATAAACGAAATCACCATTTGCCGAAAGTAAAACTTTCGCATCATTATTCGTGATTTCCACTTTTAAAATATTGGCTAAAATGGATTGATTGACTAGAGTAGAACTCGTGTTTTTACAATCAGAACTGTTGGTTACTTCTACCGTGTATTTACCAACTTCTGAAACATTTAAAATCTGAGCATTAGAAATAGGAGTTGGAGTTCCTTCTTTTGTCCAAACATAAGATTTAAAGCCAGAACCAGCGTCTAAATTTACCGAAAGTCCTCTGCAAAATTCTGCATTCACAGGAAGATTAACTACAGGTTTTGGATTAAGTTGAAGCTTTAATTGAACCATTTTCCAACAACCATCTGCGGTTTTAACTTTTACATTAAAAATATTAAAACCAATGATGAGATTTCTATTGGCAAAATCAGCAATAGGATTGTTGTTTTGGTCAAAATATTCAAAACTATAAGCGGTAGAACCAGTAATGATATTTTCTTGATATTTTCTTAAATCTTCGGTTTTAGAATTGGCGGTAGTATCATTGCAAAAGGTAAGTTGATAATCATTTGCAGGAAGTGAATTCGCGGTTAAAGTGACTTTAATTTCTAGTTTTGGACTTTCGCAACTGTTCAAAGTTTGCGTAACAAAATACGAAGTATTGTTTTGAAGAAGAGTAGTGTTAGGCAAAACATTTCCGAGACTATCATAAAACTTCAACGAAGTCCCAGTTACAGCCAAATCTTTAATTTGAGCATTTCTGGAAGTACAAAAATCTTGATTTATATTTCCTGTAGGAAGTGGAGTAGCATTTACTTTCACTTGAACCAAAATTTTATCACTTTCGCAACCATCAATGGTTTGAGAAGCGTAATAAGTGGTTCCATCAATCAATGGAGTTGTAGTATTTAAAATATTTCCAGAATCGTCATACCAAATAATATTTTGACCAGTAATGTTGATGTTTGAAATTTTTGGAGCATCAATCGCACAAAAAGTTTGTGGCGAACTAGCAGTTGGTAAAGCAGGTGAAGTAATAATTACTTTTTGAGTTTGCGTAAAAGTATTTCCGTTTCCATCATCGTATTTCCAAGTGATGGTGTAAGTTCCGGGAGTAAAATTTGATGTTTGGTGAGTAGTAGTTGCAACAATAATATTTCCACAGCCATCTGTTGCTGTAGGAGCTGTTAATTTGGTATTGCAATTACCTTTTATATCTGGTAAATCCGTAACATCTGGTTTTGGTGGAGCAGGGCTACCAATTATTACATTCAAGGTAAATATTCCACCACAAGTATTGGCACCAGTCATTCTTACAAAATACTCTCCAGAATCTGAAATTTGAGCATTTTTAATCACTGGATTTTGGTCAAAGGAATGAAAATTATTAGGACCAAACCATTCATAAGTATCTCCACCTTCAGCTTTTAATTCTAAATCTTTTCCGTTACAAATTGGGGTGTAACTTACTTTTACATTAGATTCACAATCTGCGAATTTTGCGATGTAAACATCATTACTAAATCCTGTTTGCTGAAATGTTCCTGGTGTAGCTATACCTTTTGTATTTTGGTGATTTAATCCAGAGATATAGATGAAGTTATTTCTATCTTTGGTAATAAATCCAAGTTGAACTCCATTATTCTCTCCTCTGTAATAGGTAATCCAATCAATTTGGTTGTCTGGTTTAATTTTTATGTAAAAGTCAGAATATGGTGCGAAAGTATTGATATAAGCATTTGGTGTTGCTATATGAAAAGGATGCCATATTGTATTTCCTGAAAAAAAAGTATTTCCATAATCATCTACATAACTACAGTCATGTATGGAAATATCCCAAAAATTATTTTCAATAATTTTATTAGATGGAATATCAACTTTAACAATTCCAGCCTTGTAAGGATCAATACCTTTTCTCATGAATTTGCCCGTAATGTATAAAGTATTGTTTATGATTCTACCATTAATTAAGTAGTCATCACCATCAAAACCAACATAGCTACTTTTAACAACGCTTTTACCATCATCAGAAAAAACTACATATAAACCATCTCTTTCATACTGAATAGAAGAAAGAAGTGTTGGTTGAAATGCATCTTTTATAAATAGTTTATTAGAATATGTAGTTCCTAATAAATGTATTTTATTATTTGATATATTAATTATTTTAAAAAAACCTGTTGATGCGTCTTCTCCACCAAAATATGAACTCCAAATCATATTTCCATCAAGATCTAATTTGCTGAGAAATCCATCACTTTCATTAGATTTATTATATTCTTGAAAACTGCCAACCGTTCCTAGAGAGTTTTTACTTCTAGTTACACCTGAAATATAAATGTAATTTTCAGCATATGAAATGTCATAAGGATAATCAACTCCAGGTCCGCCAAAAAGTTTTTCAAAGACTAAAAAACCATTTGAATCTAATTTTAATAAAAATATGTTTCTATTAAATTGTGTTGAGATTTTACCAGATATAGTGCCAAGAAAGTATACATTCAAATCATCATCAAAGTCAGCCCCATTACCTTCATCTTGTAAAGCAAATCCATAATAGGTACCCCATTCTCTTTTTCCATCTTTATCTAATTTAGCAATAAAAGCATCACTATAACCACCTCCATAAGAAGTTTGTGCTGAACCAGCTGTAGCAATATTGTTATAACTACTTGTGGAACCTACTAAATATACGTTACTATTTTTATCAGTTTCTATTAAGCTATAATCACTTCCAATTCCTCCATAATACGTCCCCCAAATCCTCGTAGGAACTGGGTCTATAACCACTGTTTTATCAAAAGAATCTTGTGGAGCTGCAAACCCGAAAACGCCTTTTTCTATTTCTCTGAATTGAACAGATAAATCTGTTTTTTTAGAAGGTTCTTCCATCCAAGAATGCGGAATGTTTTCTTGCATCTCTCCAAATCTAAGATTCATAGAGAGTTTCCCATCTTTTAGTTTTGTTTTAGCTCCTTTAAATTTAAGTTTAATATCAGAAATTTTTCCTTTTGGATGGATAATGAAGTTATACTCAATGGTTTTAGCACTATCTTTTGGTTTGAAGAAAACCAAATCTACATTGGGATAAATATTTTTATAAGTGATTTTTTGGTAACGGTGAACTTCTGTTACACCTTCTGGTTTTCCGGGAATATTGTAGTAATTTTCATAATCTGTAGACTTTCCTTCGGCTATGATTTCAGGATTTTTATTGGCATTTAGAAAATCGATATCAACTCTATGAAACTTAAATTTATAGTCAAACTCATCTTTTGGTTTTCTATCAAGAGCAGTTAAAGAATTTTCGACTTTAGATTTTTTCTTTTTCGTTTTTTCAACTTCGTAAACATCATAAGAAAATCCTTCCTTTTTGATTTGAACATTTAGTCCACCAGAATTGAATAAATATTTAACTTTAGAATTGGCATTTCCTTTTTGGTCAATAATTTGACCTTTGTTTTCATAAAAATAAAAATCAGATTGCGATTGCAATTTTTGCTGAGAAAACACAGAAATAAAAAACGAAAATATAAATAGAAAATGAAGTTTTTTCATGGTTATTTTTAAGACGTTCAAATCTACTAATTCCATTAATGATGACAAAGATTTAACTCAAAAAAAATAGATTAAATTTAGAGAAATAGGAGGGTTTAGAAAAACAAAAAGAGCAGAAATTTCTGCTCTTTTTTGGGGTTATGCTTTTGGAGATTCACCTTCTGGTTTTGTAGGTTTTTCTTCTATTATTTTAGCATCCTCTTCTTTAGGATTTTCGCCTTTTAAGTAAGACGGAAGATTAAGGCCTGCCATATTGAATAAATCATTCAATGGAGGAACGGTTTTCATCATTCCTGAAACAAAATTAGCAGTAGAAGTGTTTCCTTCAGGATTGTTTCCGCCATCCCAAACAGTAATTTTATCAATTTTAATATTTTTAACGGCTTCCACTTGAGTTTTTACCAATTCTGGTAATTTTTCAATCAATAATAATTGGAAAGCACTATTGGTATCACCACCTGCAGCTTTTACAATTTGGTCGTAACCTTCTGCTTGTTTGGTTAAGATTTCATAAAGACCTTTTGCTTCTGCTTCCATTTTGGCAAAAATAGCATCTGCTTCACCTTTTGCCTGAAGTCTTATTTTTTCTGCCTCTGCTTCTGCGTCAATGATGGCTTTTTGTCTTGCAATTTCAGCAGGAACTACAATGTTGGCATTCTGTGTAGAACGTTCTCTTTCAGCTCTAGCGGTTTCAGCTTTTTGTTCAGCTAAGTAAGATTCTTCTAAAGCTTTTGCCGATTGTACTTTTTCAGCAGCCATTGCTATTTTCAGTGCTTCCGCTTCTTTTTCACGTCTTTGTGCATCAGAATTGGCAATCGTAATTTTTGCTTCGTTTTCTCCTTTTACAGCGATAGAGTTGGCTAGAGAAGTTGCGATTCTCGCTTCTTTTTCAGCTTCAGCTTTACCGATGCTTTCATCTTTTTTCGCTGAGGCAATGCTTACTTCTCTATCTTTTTGAGTAACGGCAATTTTTACATCTCTATCTCTTTGTGTTTCCGCAATGACTACATCTTTTTCTCGGTCTGCACTTGCCTTACCTGTTTCCCCGATTTTTTCTTGCTCTGCTACAGAAATTTTAGCTTCGTTAATCGCTTTTGCAGCAGCTTCTTTTCCAAGAGCTTCTATGTAGCCAGATTCATCTTTAATATCGGTTACGTTTACGTTAATAAGTTTTAACCCAATTTTTTTAAGTTCTGTATCTACGTTTTTAGAAATATTATCTAGAAATTTATCTCTATCGGAGTTAATTTCTTCAATCGTCATGGTAGCGATTACCAAACGCAATTGACCAAAAAGAATATCTTTAGAAAGTTCTTGAATTTGTTCTGGAGCAAGTCCCAATAATCTTTCTGCAGCATTTCCCATAGAATCTGGCTCGGTAGAAATAGCGATGGTAAATCTACAAGGTACGTCTACTCTGATGTTTTGTCTAGAAAGAGCATTGGTAAGATTGGCTTCAATAGAAATAGGTTTAAGGTCTAAGTAAGCAAAATCTTGAATAACAGGCCAAATAAAAGCACCACCTCCGTGAATACATTTAGCAGATTGACCGCCAGTTCTTCCGTAGATGACTAAGATTTTGTCTGAAGGACATCTTTTGTACCTAGAAATAAGGGCTAGAATAGTTACAAATATTACAAATGCAACAATAACGATAATAATAAAAGGTTCCATTGGTTTTAATCAGTTTATATTAATTTAAATTTTTTCTACTACTAAAATTTTGTTTTCTGTATTGATGATTTTCACACTTTCGCCAGAAAGAATTTCTTCTCCTTCGGTTACTGCATTGAGCTCATGAAAACTACCGTTAATGCTCACTTGAATTTTTCCAGTTCCCGATTTATGAGCGGGAATTTTAAGATAAACTTCAGCGGTTTTTCCGATGGTTTTTTCCATTTGAAAAGTGTTGTCTTCTTGTAATTTTAGAAATTGTTTTATGATGATAAAGAATATCGCCACAAAAATTAATCCTACTAAAGTTGCCAAAGCTACCAGAAGATAATCATTCATTTTGCCAAAAAAAGCTACACCAGTCCACCCAAAACCAAGAAGAAAATTAATAAGGTTTCGGAAGGTAAACCATTCAAAAGGTGCATCTACATGATGAAAATCTCCATCAAAATCTGCATCTAAATCAGAAGATTCTACTCCTGCAAAAGTGAGGAGGGTTTGCAATAAAAAAATAATGCTAGATAGGAGAGCAGAATACCAAAATGCTTGCTGAAGCACGCTCATCCCAGTAAAGAAATCGGTCATAGTTTAATAAAATAGTTTTTCAAATATAGCGAAAATCTGGTTCTTTATCAACAAAAAGGAGACTTTTAAGCTTCTTTTTTTACAACCAGAATAAAATCTTCTTCTAAAAATTTATACCCATAATCATACACAAAAAAATATTGAGCGCCGTTTTTATAGGTTTTAATATTGGTGAAATATTCGAAATCGAAACCGGCAACCGAAAGTTTGTTTCTAGTGGTTTTGGCTTTGTTTTCTACGAAATTTTGTTCAGAAAGAATCTTGAAATTCTTGCGCAGTTTATTGTTAATATTGCGCATAAGATTGGTTTGGTCTTTGTTCTGTTTATTGTTATAGGCGTTTCTACAAGCATCACTGCAGAATTTCTTATCAATTCTGCCCATGATTTTTTCGCCACATTCCAGACAGTTTTGCATGATTTAGTTTTTAGTAAATATAAAAAAATCCGTTTGAAAACGGATAAGGATTTTTAAGAATTTTATTTTATAAATAGTAAAATCATAAATGGAAGAAATAAGATTAAGAAAATTGCTGAATAGGAAATGAGTTTATCTAGACTTTTTGCATTAGAATTTTTTGGTTTCAAATAATCAATTTCATCAGAATATCTAAGGTATAATATGAAATCTCGATGATTAAAATATTTGCTTAATAAAGTGGAAAGCGATAGATATATTGTAAAAATAAATGGTGTAAAAAATGCCCAAATTTGAATTGTTCTTTCTGTATCATTAGAATCCGAAACTAAACTCGCATATAACAATCCTAATAGAATGCATAAAAATGGTAAAAGCCATTTTCTATAACCTTTGAATATCTTAAATTTTCGATTAAAAAGATATATATAGTTGTAAATAAAAGGAACTATGATAATAAAAAATTTCATTACTTATTTAAAAAAAATAATTAAAAACTAAATCACTTTTTATTCACTTCAAATAAATTTTCAAGGAATTTTATTTTTTGTTCTTCATTCCAGTTATTGGTATACACCAAAAGATTGAGAAAGTATTTTTGACTAGAGCCAAATAAAAATACATTGTCTGCTTTACCGTCATTGTATTTCCAAATAATATATTCTGCTTTAGGATTTTCTTTTAATTTTTGAGTTTTAGAATTTAGAGATTCTCTATAATCAGCGTCCCATTTATAAAATGCAATTACGTTTTCAAAATCAGATTTTTCTTTCGCATAAAAAGGATAAGCTCTTTTAGGATTTTTTGCAATAGCAATAATTACGTTATCACTATTTTTAAGATAAGTTTGCCCAGAATCTTGTGCTGTATTAAGTTGTTGCCATTCTCCAGGAATTTTTACTTCTCCAGAATTGGTTTGTAATGGAGTATAAGATTCTTGACTGAAAATTACTTGCGGAAGTAGTAATAATAAAAAGAATAGAAAATTTAGATTTTTCATAGTAATTAGTTTTTATGTAAAGATAAAAAATCCGTTTTTAAACGGATAATATTTTTATAATTTATGAAGTTTAAACTTTTAAAAGCCAAAATTTGAAAATAATCACTTAGCAGTAGAAATAGTTAATTCCATTTTGCTCCAAATAAAACTATTAAAAAGTATATTAAG
>CAZHCK010000092.1:0-9130 GCA_964530915.1 uncultured Cloacibacterium sp.
GAACTGAACTGAAAAGAAGTTCCTTCAATCTTTGGAGAAAGAGAGTGAATTCTGGTGTTAGTCAAAAGCATCTCAAAAAAAGAAATCCAGAAATTGAGAGATTTAAATGTACCAGACAGAAAACCATTAGTTTAAATAAAATATCAAAGAGATAATTACTTAGATACTAGATTCGAGATACAAGATATTAGATAAATAAATAAAAATAAACATGAAAAATATAGTCATCATCGGTTGTGGAAGCGGGATAGGTTTAGCCACCGCAAAACAATTACAAAACGAAGCTCAAATCTTCGGAATTTCTAGAACAGAAACTCCAGAATTGAAAAATGTAAAACTTCATTTTTATCAAAAAGACATTCTAACAGACAGTTTAGATGATGTTTCATTCCCTGAAAAAATTGATGGGTTGGTCTATGCACCAGGAAGCATTAATCTGAAACCTTTCGGAAGATTATCTGATGAAGATTTTAAAAAAGATTTCGAAATTAATGTTTTGGGTGCTATTAAAATCATTCAGAAATTATTGCCTAATCTTAAAAAATCTGAAAGTGCAAGTGTGGTTTTATTCAGCACCGTTGCAGCAAAATTAGGAATGCCATTTCACTCTTCTATCGCTGCTAGTAAAAGCGCTGTGGAAGGTTTGGTAAAAAGTTTAGCGGCAGAATTTTCGCTACAAAAAATAAGATTTAACGCTATTGCCCCATCACTTTCAGACACCAATTTAGCCACTGCTTTATTGGCATCACCAGAGAAAAGAGAAGCAGCTGCGAAAAGACATCCGTTACAGAAAATTGGAAATCCTGAAGAAATTGCAAAAATGGTTGTATTTTTACTTTCTGATTCTTCTTCTTGGATTACCTGACAGATTTTTGGCATTGACGGAGGAATGAGTACAATTAAATTATAAGCAATATGGAAACCAGTTTTTTAATTAATCTCCTACTAGAAGTTCAGGAATACGAACATTCTAAGTCGTTTAAAAATCATGCTACGGTAGAAGATTTCAGAATTTGGCTCAACGAAAAAAAATATACTACAGAAAGTCCGACCAAACTTTTTAAAAATGAAAACCACGAAGTAAGTTTCACCGAAAATGAAATTTGCAAACAAGTTTTGCTTTTGGGCAGATTTTCTAAACAGATGATTCGCAAGGGTTTAAGCGATTTCCCAACTTTAGCGAACGAAGAATTTACTTATCTCTACAGACTAAAAGATGAGCCTTCTTTGACTAAAATGCAACTGATTGAAAGAAACGGTCATGAAAAACAAACGGGAATTCAAATCATCAAAAGACTTTTAGATGATGGCTTAATTCAAGAAACGGTGGATGAAAATGACAAACGTGCCAAAAGATTGACTTTGACCAAAAAAGGAGAAGAAGCCTTCCATAAATCGGTAGAAAAAGTAAATACGACTTCAAAAATTCTTTCGGCAAATCTTAAAAGTGATGAAAAAACAAAATTGCTGGAATTACTCAAAAAAGTAAACGATTTTCATTACACTTTGTACACAGAGTACAAAAATTCTGAGATTAAAGAACTCCTTCATTTGATAGAATAAGCATGGATAAAATTTCTATTTTTTGGTTCAGAAGAGACCTTCGTTTAAAAGACAATCACGGATTATATCGAGCATTAGAATCGGGAAAAAAGGTTCTGCCGATTTTTATTTTTGACGAAGATATTTTAGATTTATTAGAAAATAAATCAGATAAGAGAGTTGATTTCATTGTACAAGCTTTGCAAACCCTGAATTCTTTTCTAAAATCTAAGAATAAATGCATCAAAATCTTCAAAGGAAAACCTCTTGAAGTCTACAAAAAACTATCCCAGAACTACGAAATAGAAGCGGTTTACTGTAATGAAGATTATGAACCTTACGCAATAAAAAGAGACCAAGAAATTGCAACTTTTTTGGCTTCAAAAAATATAACTTTTCATCAATTTAAAGACCAAGTCATCTTTCACAAAGACGAAATTGTAAAAGCCGATAAAAAACCTTACACGGTTTATACTCCATATTCTAAACTTTGGCTCAATGAATTTCAAAAAATTGATTTACTGGGATTTCCATCAGAAAAAAAACTAGACAATTTACTAGATATTCCATTTGAAGAACTTAAAATTGAAGATATTGGTTTTCAAAAAACAGATTTGACATTTGAGATTCCAGAAGCAGACCTTCACATCATCAAAACCTATGAAGAAACCCGAAATTTCCCTGCGGTAAAAGGAACTACACAATTGGGTGTTCATCTGAGATTTGGAACCATTAGCGTAAGAAAATTAGCAAAAATTGCCAAAGAAAATAATCTTACTTTCCTAAAAGAACTGATTTGGCGAGAATTTTTCATGCAAATTTTGTATCATTTTCAGTATGTAGCAAATCATTCTTTCAAAGCAAAATATGATGCAATTCCTTGGGAAAATAATCCTGAATTTCTTGAAAAATGGAAAGCTGGAAAAACAGGTTTTCCTATTGTAGATGCGGGAATGCGTGAACTGAATGCTACTGGTTTTATGCACAACAGAGTAAGAATGATTACTGCGAGTTTCCTCATCAAACATTTGCTGACCGATTGGCGAATTGGCGAAGCCTATTTTGCGGAAAAATTAATGGATTACGATTTAAGTGCGAATAATGGAAACTGGCAATGGTGCGCAAGTTCTGGCTGTGATGCGGCTCCATATTTTAGAATTTTTAATCCTGATGAACAGCAGAAAAAATTCGATCCAGAATTTAAATATATTAAAAAATGGATTCCTGAATTTGGAACAAAATACTATCCAAAACCTATCGTAGAACATAAAAAAGCCAGAGAAAAAGTACTGAAAGTATACAAAGATGCTTTAGATAATTTAAACTAAAATTCTCAAACTCTTTGGGAGCACTTTTACTTTAACTGGAGATGAAATTTGGTTAAATTCACCGTCTAAATGCCATAAATCTGAATCTACAGAAAATTCAATTTCTGGAACTGATAAATAATGAATGTACTGATTGGGAACCAATTTTTTGGTAAACATTCTGTATGCAAAAACACCAGAATGTGTAAAAGGAAACTTCTTCACTAAAGCAATTTCTAACAACCCATCACTTTTACTTGCATGAGGAGCAATGTAGGCGTTATTCCCGAATTGACGCGTGTTTGCAACGTTGAGCATCAAGTATTTTCCGTTGAATTTTTTAAATTTTTCTTCGAATTTGATGGTAATCGGTTGGTATTTAAAAAAAGTCTGAATAGAAGTCTTGATGTAGTTTTTAAAACCTCTGGAAGTCTTCTCAAAAGCTTCAATAACCGCTCCATCAAATCCTACTCCAGCTACATTAATCGAAAATCTTTCGTTTACCGTAAACGTATCTATTTGTTTGAAACTTTTCTTTTGAATTTTTGCTAAAAGTTCGTCTAAATTTTTAGAAAACTTGGTCTCATTAGAGAAACCGTTACCACTTCCTGCTGGAAAAATCCCTAGAATTTTATCCGTGTGAATTAAATTTTTCGCCACTGTAGAAATGGTTCCATCACCACCAATGGCAACGAAAATGTCTATTTTTTCAAAATTTTCTTGAATGAAATTTTCAGTATCCTGAATAGACTTAGAAATCAAATACAACGGATTTTCAACCTTTGCTTTTAAAGAATTAAGAAAAGGCTGATAATTTTTCTTTGCAGAAAAAGGATTGATGATAAATGCTACATTTTGCATGGGTGCAAAAGTACGGAATTATTTAATGTTATTCCTCGAAATAAATTCTGGTTTTAAATAAGGTTTCAAATCAGAAAAAGAAATAGAAATTTCTACTACTCCTGCTGCATAAGCTGTAATTTCGTATTGATTGTACACAAAAGTGATGTTTTGGGAATCAAAATAGAAATTGTTATTTACAGGAATTTTATCGACTAAAAGCATTTCTTTTTGGTCTGAATTTTTAAAATTTTTCATTAAAATTTCATTCCAACCTATTTTATTGATATCCATAAAAATATCAGAAAGTTGAATCACTGCATTGTTTTTTAAATCAAAATTTTTGAACAAAATATTATAGTAACCATGTGCTCCACCAGAATAGCCATCATTTTCATAAGAAATAGTGAGAACATTTTGATTAGAGAAAACCTTCATGTAAGAATTTTCTTCCCAAGTTTGTTCAAAATCTGGAGTATATTCTTTAGCATCTTCTTGAGCTTGAGAAAAATAAGCTTCTTTTTGATTTTCTAATTCTTTCTTCAATTTTTCTTTAGAATATGTCTCTAATTTGATTCCTGATGGACTATAAATGCTGTCTAATAAAGTTTTATTATGCAGCGTAGGAAATAACAAAATGGTTGATGAAGTTCTTAATTTCAAAGTTTTTGCTACAGCAATAGAATCTTGCAATTGAAGAGAATCTACTGCAAAAGGTAAATTTTCAGAAGCCAATTCATTAGCATTTTCTGGAATAATTCCTTTATTTCCTGTGGTTTTTGGACTGCAAGAAAAGAGTAGGAAAGCAGTAGCTAAAGCTAGAAAAATAGTTTTCATGGAATTCATATTTGTGAACTTAAATATAGCAAAAAACCGTCCAAAGATTGAACGGTTTTGAAATTATTGATAAAATATTGATTTTAAGCGTCAATATTTGCATAGATTGCATTTTTCTCAATGAATTCTCTTCTTGGTGGAACTTCGTCGCCCATTAACATAGAGAATACATTATCTGCTTCTGCAAGGCTTTCTATGGTTACTTGTTTTAAGATTCTGTTTTCAGGATTTAAAGTCGTTTCCCATAACTGTTCTGGGTTCATTTCCCCAAGACCTTTATAACGCTGTACTTCTACTCCTTTTCCATCTGGAGCCATTTCTAATGTTTTTGCTTCTCTTTCTTTCTCGTTGTAAGCATACATTTTTTTGTTTCCTTTTTTCAATAAATATAAAGGAGGTTGTGCAATATAAATGTATCCTTGTTCAATCAATTCTTTCATATATCTAAAGAAGAACGTAAGAATCAACGTAGAAATGTGAGAACCATCAATATCAGCATCGGTCATGATTACGATTTTGTGATATCTTAGTTTTGCCAAATTCAAAGCTTTAGAATCTTCTTCAGTTCCTACAGAAACCCCAAGAGCGGTGTAAATATTCTTGATTTCGTCATTATCATAAACTTTGTGAAGCATAGATTTTTCTACGTTCAAGATTTTACCTCTTAATGGAAGAATCGCTTGGAAATGTCTATCTCTACCTTGTTTAGCCGTTCCACCTGCTGAATCTCCCTCTACTAAGAATATTTCTGAAATTTCAGGATCTTTAGAAGAACAATCAGATAGTTTCCCTGGTAAACCAGAACCTCCCATTGGAGATTTTCTCTGAACCATTTCACGAGCTTTTTTCGCAGCTTGTCTTGCTTTTGCAGCTAGAACTACTTTTTGTACGATTTGCTTCGCTTCATTAGGGTTTTCTTCTAAGAAATTAGTAAGCATTTCGCCTACAATTTTATCTACAGCACCAGAAACTTCCGAGTTTCCTAATTTGGTTTTGGTTTGACCTTCGAACTGAGGCTCCATCACTTTTACAGAAATAATCGCTGTAAGACCTTCTCTAAAGTCATCACCCGTAATTTCTACTTTTTCTTTTGCAGGAAGACCTAGTTCATCAGCATATTTCTTTAGAGTTCTCGTTAAAGCTCTTCTGAAACCTGCTAAATGCGTTCCTCCTTCGTGTGTATTGATATTATTTACGTAAGAGTGAAGATTTTCATTGAATGAAGTATTGTAACGCATTGCTACTTCTACTGGAATATCATCACGCTCACCTTCCATGAAGATTACGTGTTCCATGATTGATTCACGGTTTCCGTCAATGTAGGCAACAAATTCTTTAAGACCACCTTCCGAATGGAACGTTTCAGTTGGGAAACTTCCGTCTTCATTTTTTCTTCTTTCGTCTGTTAAAGTAATGGTAATTCCTTTATTTAGGAATGCCAATTCTCTTAATCTAGCAGCTAAAGTATCATAATTGTACACCAATTCTTGGAAAATGCTTCCATCTGGTTGAAAGAAAACTTCGGTTCCTGTAGAAGTAGAAGTTCCTATTTCTTGTACATCTGCTAATGCTTTTCCTTGAGAATATTTTTGTTGGTATAATTTTCCGTTTCTAGAAACAGTAGCGATTAACGAAGTAGAAAGTGCGTTCACACAAGAAACCCCAACTCCGTGAAGACCACCAGAAACTTTGTAAGAATCTTTATCAAACTTACCACCTGCACCAATTTTGGTCATTACTACTTCTAGCGCAGATTTTTGTTCTTTTTGGTGAAAGTCTACAGGAATACCTCTACCATTATCTTTTACAGAAATTCCGTCTCCTTCGTGAATGGTTACTGCAATGGTATCACAATGACCTGCCAAAGCTTCGTCAATAGAGTTATCAACTACCTCATAAACCAAGTGATGCAAACCTCTAACACCTACATCACCAATGTACATAGAAGGTCTAAGACGTACGTGTTCTATTCCTTCTAATGCTTGAATACTGTCTGCTGTATATTGTTTTTGACTCATATTTTTTGCTCTCTGCTTTCAGCTTTTTGCCTTCAGCAAATTAAAATTAATATTATTTTTTTTTTGAAATTTTTCTTTTTTCAAAGACTTACAAATATCGTAAAAATTAGTGAGATATGAAAGTAAAAACGGCTCTAAAAATCATAAAAAGTTATCAACATTAACACAAAATTTCTTTGCAAAACTTATTCAATTCCTCCCAAATAAAAAAGCGGACTGATGTCCGCTTTTATGAATTTTATTTATATAGTTTTAAACCAATTTCATTAACAAATCATCATCTGTTTTCTCTACCTTCACCACATTTAATTTGGTAAGGTTTTTAGAGGTTTTGTCCCATTTTTTTCCTGAAAACTGAGATTGTGTTTTTACCTCAGCTAAACTCATTTCACCTCCATTTTTTTCTAAAATTTCGATGATTACTTTATCATCTTCATTCAATTCTACTTTTGGAACCGCTTTTTCTGGTCTCATTTGTGGGAAGAACAATACTTCTTGAATAGATGCATTATTGGTTAAGAACATGATTAATCTATCCATACCAATTCCCAAACCTGATGTTGGCGGCATACCATATTCTAAAGCTCTCAAGAAATCTTGGTCTATGAACATCGCCTCGTCATCACCACGCTCAGAAAGCGCCATTTGAGACTCGAAACGTTCTCTTTGGTCAATTGGATCATTCAACTCTGAATATGCATTGGCAATTTCTTTACCACAAACCATTAATTCAAAACGCTCGGTAAGCCCTTCTTTGCTTCTGTGTTTTTTGGTTAAAGGCGACATTTCGATTGGATAATCAGTAATGAAAGTCGGCTGGATGAAGTTTCCTTCGCATTTTTCGCCAAAGATTTCATCAATTAATTTTCCTTTACCCATCGTTTCATCTACTTCTATTCCGATAGATTTTGCAAAATCGCGCAATTCATCTTCGGTTTTTCCAGTGATATCAAAACCTGTGAATTTCTGAATCGCTTCTGTCATCGAAACTCTAGGATAAGGAGCTTTCCAATTGATGGTATGTTCGCCAAACTGAGATTCTGGAGTTCCGTTTACAGAAACCGCACAGAATTCTAACAATTTCTCAGTGAAATCCATCATCCAATTGTAATCTTTGTACGCCACATAAATTTCCATCGCCGTAAACTCTGGATTGTGCGTTCTGTCCATTCCTTCGTTACGGAAATTTTTAGAAAATTCGTAAACCCCATCAAAACCACCTACGATTAATCTTTTCAGATATAATTCGTTTGCAATTCTCATGTATAATGGAATATCTAAAGCATTATGATGCGTAATAAATGGTCTTGCCGCAGCTCCACCTGGAATTGCCTGTAAAATAGGTGTTTCTACTTCGAAATAACCGGCATTATTGAAAAACTCACGCATTGCATTGAACAACTTGGTTCTCTTTACGAAAATTTCTTTTACGTGAGGATTCACCGTCAAATCTACATAACGCTGTCTGTATCTAAGTTCTGGGTCGTTAAAAGCATCATGAATCACTCCATTTTCATCAGTTCTAGGTTGCGGAAGCGGACGAAGTGCTTTGGTTAATAAGGTGAAGTTTTTCACCATTACTGTCATTTCTCCTACTTGAGTTTTGAACAATTCTCCTTCAACACCGATGATATCACCAATATCTAAAAGATGTTTGTAAACTTCATTATAAAGCGTTTTATCTTCGCCAGTACAGATTTCATCACGATTAAAATACACCTGAATTCTGCCTTCAGAATCCTGTAATTCTGCGAAAGAAGCCTTCCCTTGAATTCTTCTAGACATTAATCTACCTGCGATTTTCACTGCTTTTCCTTCAGTAAAATCGTTCTTGATAGACTTGGTAGTATCTGTAATTTTATATTCATCTGCTGGGAATGCATTAATTCCCATTTCGGTCAGTTTCTGTAATTTCTCTCTTCTGATGATTTCCTGTTCTGATAAAGACATTGTTTTTCAATTTTTTGGAATTGCAAAAATAAGGATTTTTTTACGAATTTTTAAATTTCTTAAAAATTAGCTTGGTCAAGAAAAAAGCAACCCAAAAAGGTTGCCTTCTGTTAAAATCACAATTGGTACAATTGTTTATTTTTTTAAGGTAAGAATATATTTCACCATTTTTTTAGCATTTTCTTTATCCATTCCAGCGTGAGCAGACATAGGAACTTCTCCCCAAACTCCACTACCACCGTTAATGATTTTATCTGCTAACATATCAATATCTGCTTCAGTATATTTAGCCGCTACATCTTGATAAGAAGGACCTACTAATTTAGCATCCTCTTTATGACAAGTAAGGCAATCTGAACCTGCAATTAATGCTTTACCTTCTTCTTCAGGAGTTGCAGCAGCTGTAGCAGCAGTTTGCTCTGTAGGTTCTGGCAACATTACATTTGATTCTTTTACTGGCTCTTCTTTTTTAGAACAAGAAACCGCTACTAATGCACCGAAAGCTAGTGTTAAAATTACTCTTTTCATAGATATAATATTTTTATTTATTTTTAAATTTTCACAAATTTAGCGAATAAAGCCTTCCCTTTTTTCAAAATGCTAAAAATCATATCAGATTTTTTAAAAATTTATTCG
>CAZHCK010000093.1:0-9102 GCA_964530915.1 uncultured Cloacibacterium sp.
TTCAACTTCATATTTTTATATAAATTACTTTTATTCTATTGGCATGGAATATAGTTTATATGAAAGCGATAGTATAAATATTTCTAAAAATGAAAAGCTATTTATAAGTAACGTCGAATTCACTCCCAAAAAAATCATTATCGATAAAGACACTCTAAATTTTGAATATGGTTGGGCTGAAAAAGGAAGAAAATTAAATCATAAAAATATTTTCAAAAAAACAGAAATCACGAATAATGTAAATTGGATAATTAAAGTAAATGGAAATTTTGATGAAAATGATTATAATTTTAATATCTATTACAAAATTCATGATACAACTGAAATAGGCGCAACTCCAATCAATAAAACAATAACTTTTACTACTGATAATAAAACTAAAGAAGAAAATATCTTTATTTGTAAAGAAGGTGATTGGGAAAATTTTCAAAAAATTACTATAAAAAGAAAATAACTATCTTTACTTCACATCAAATTAAATTATATGAAAACAGTTTACAACATTTTATGCATTCTCTTCGGAGTGGGAATGATTATTTTTGGAGCAAATAAATTTTTTAACTTTATGCCAGCGCCAAAACTAACCCCAGAACAACTAGAAATGTTCGGTGCTTTTAGCAAAATTGGTTGGTTAATGCCTCTCGTTGCAATTACAGAAATTCTAGGAGGACTTTTAGTATTACTTCCAAAAACAAGAGCAGTTGGCGCATTAGTTATGTTACCAATTATTATTGGAATTTTAGCACATCATTTTCACCATGATCCTCCCGGGATTGTTCCAGGATTGGTTTTCGCGGTGATTTTACTTTGGATTTTGTGGGAAAACAGAAAAAAATACAGTCAATTGATGAACTGATATTCTAAAGCTCAATTTTTATTGAGCTTTTTTATTTTTCACAAAAAACGATAACCCAATTCCCAAAGCTATTAAAACCAAAGCTACTTTATAGGCATATAATCCTGCATCTTCAGAGAAATGGTCTTTCATATAAGCGGTGATTTGTGGTCCTAGAATTCCGCCAACTCCCCAAGCTGTAAGTGCTGCTCCGTAAACAATCGGCATCAGTTTTGTTCCAAAAAAATCTTTGATTAAAGATGGTAAAACGCCGAAACCACCTCCATAATTAAGTAAAATAAAACAAACACCCACAGAAAATAGAACAGGAGATTTAATAAAAATCAATGAAGCAAAAACGCCCATTTCTATCAAAAGTAATAATCTGAAAGTGGTAACTCTTCCTAATTTATCTGAAATACTTCCCCAGAAAAACCTGCCTAAACCATTGAATAATGCACTAATTGCAATTAAAGTGGCTCCACTTTTTTCTAGCGTTGTTGTGTCTATATTTACGTTTTCTGCTTTCAATAAATCTTGTAATAAAGGAGATTGAAACGATATAAAAATCATTCCTGCAACTACATTAAACATGAAAATCAACCAAATGAAAATAAAATTTGGAGAGAGAATTTCTTTGGTAGCATTTAATTTTTCGGCTGAAATTTCTGTAGTTTTCTCTTCTGTTGGTAAATTCAGAAAATTAGCAAAAAACGGTAATAGCACCAAAAGAGTAACCCCAATTGCAAGGAAAGTTTTGGCTAAATCTTTTTCAAAATATTCTAAAAAAATCGGTGCGAGAAGTTTTGACATGAGTAATGCACCCAATCCAAATCCCATCACCACCATTCCAGTAACCAAACCTTGCTTATCTGGAAACCATTTAGAAACTGTAGCAACTGGTGTTACATAAGCCAAACCTAAACCAATTCCGCCTACAATTCCATACCCGAAATACAGCAACCATAAACTTTCGTTTTGTAAAGCGAAATAAGATATGATATAACCAAAAGCGTAGAGAAAAGCTCCTATTAACGCTAATTTTCTCGGCCCAAATTTCTGTAAATTTTGTCCGCCCCAACTTGCAGTGACGCCCAACATAAAAATGGCTAAACTAAATGCCCAAGCTGTTTCTGAATTGCTCCAACCAAAAGTTTCGGAGACGGTTTTCTGAAAAAAACTCCACGCGTAAACTGTTCCTAAACACAGATGCACTAAGGTCGCCATCACGGCAATAAACCATCTTTTTCCCGAATTCTGCATAGCACTTTTCATATATAATTTGACGATGCAAAATTATCACTTGAAAAAACTTCCAGAAATTTTATGCGGCTGAATTATCGCAGGTTTTCGAAATTTTATTTTCCCAGATTATTTTTGAAATCCTCTATTCTAAAATCTGTAGCAGCGTTTCCTTTTTCAATTTTTTCTTTAGAATACAGTCGATAATCGTTTTCGGTTTTGTCTAGAAAATAATCATAAGGTCCAACAGAGGAAATTAATTTTACCAAAACAGGCGAAATTTCTAGCGTAATAAACATCATCATAATGAAAAATGATGCAAGAGCCATGATAGAATTAGTGTCTCCCAATTCAGAAAGCGCTTGTAATCTCGCAGCAAAACCATCAAATTTATTTTCTGCTTGTTCAGAATTTTTCTGTTCGGTTTGTAGATTTTGATACACTCCAGAAATTTGAGAATCCAAATATTTTAATCTCGGCTCCATTTGTTTTTGGTAATTTTCTAAATCTTTTCTGCGCTGTTCTTTCAGTTCAGATTTTCTTTTAGCATTCGTTCCAAAGCCTACTTTTCCTGAAGTTAAACCTGTTTTAGTTCCTAGAATTTCTTTTTCTAATTCCACCGCAGCAGAATCGTAAGAAGCTTGATAAGTGGCAATTTGTTTCTGAATCTTCTGTTTTTCTTCTGCAAAAGGACCAGATTGTTGCAAAATTCTACCATTCATGGTTTTCTGCAATTCGGTTTTATTTCTTTGAATAATGGTATTGAGTTGTTTATTGACTTCTTTTTCAAAAATTTTCAATTCCAAAGGTTTTGAAATCACAATTCCGAGAAACGTTGCCAAAATCAAACGCGGAACAGCCATGAAAAATTGATTCCAAAAACTACCCGTTTTTTTAATGGAAGAAACAATGTATCTGTCTAAATTAAAAATCATGAGTCCCCATAAAATTCCAAATCCTGCGGAAATCCAAACATCTTCGAAAACCGTAAACATGGCATAACTTGCAGAAAGCGTAGCAAAAACGGCAGTAAAAAGTACAATTCCGCCAATTCCTGCGTATTTATTCCATTCGCTGGGCGATTTTTGTAAAATATGAATATTAGAACCAGAACACATCATCAGAAATTTCTGAAATCCGTTCATCTGGTGATACATTCCACTTTTAGTAGGAATATTTTTATCGGGAGTTTGCTTTTTATTTTCCATAGGGATATTTTTTGATTGGTCGAATAATAACGCAACAATGTTACGAATAGTATTAGGTTTTACACAGTAAAATACTTGTAAAATGATTTTACAAGTATAAAATATTGAATTACAATAAACTAAAATTAAATTTTACAAGATTTAGAACTCTGAAAATTACTTAATTCTATCAGGATTTTGTTTTAAAAAACTTGCCCAACCCGTGTAATTTTTATCATTTTCAGGTTTTCCTAAATTGAAACTGTGACAAACTGCCACCGCTAAACCATCAGAAGCATCTAGATATTTGGTAGGAAATTCTTTCATCGCAAGAAGATTTTGTAACATCCCCGCAACTTGTTCTTTACTAGCGTTTCCGTTTCCAGTAATCGCCATTTTCACTTTTTTGGGAGAATATTCGGTGATGGGAATATCACGGTGAAGACTTGCAGCCATTGCTACACCTTGAGCTCGCCCTAATTTAAGCATAGATTGTACATTTTTCCCGAAAAATGGAGCTTCTAGCGCAACTTCGTCTGGATGAAATTCATCAATTAGGGCTAATGTTTTGTCAAAAATCCTTTTGAGTTTCGTTTCATGATTAGGTTCTTTTTTCATGACCAATTCTTCGATGGCGATGAGTTTCATTTTTCCTTTATGAACAGAAATAATCCCGAAACCCATTACAGAAGTTCCCGGGTCGATTCCCAAAATGATTTTTTCGGCTTGCATAAGGCAAATGTAGAGATTTTTTTCTTTAGAAATAAAGCTATCTCACGTTAGAATTTTTATAATTTCTAATCACGAAATTGAGTCCAGTTTCTAGAATTTCGCCCATAGATTCACATTTTTTAAACTGAACGCTATAGGTAAGTTTGTGCAAACCTGCTTTCAATTCTTCTACATGTTCTGGTTTAGAAATCTCATCTCTTTTCATAATTTCTAACAAATGAGGCAATCTTCCGTCTGTACTGGCGCGTTTTGCAATGGCAGAACGAACTTCTTTTCGGTATTGTTCGATGGAATTAGGTTTAAGTCTGTCATAAACCATTTCTACCATTTTTTTATTTTCTTTGAAATATTGAGGCAAATAAATTTTGAGATTTCCTTCGTAACACTGCTGGTCAAAATCAATCGGACGAATTCTATACACCACTTGGTCGAAATCATGCGTAGGAATCACCACGTAATTGTAAGAACGCATATCTCCGAGTAAACCGATGAGGCATCTTTCGTTAAATTTCACAAATTCTTTGGCGATTTGAGCTTTTTCTTGAGGTGAACATTGGTCTAAGTGCTGCTCTATAAAAACATCTCCAGGAATTCCTAAAATATGTTCTTCGATTAAAGTGTCTTTGTACAAAAGGAAATTAATACGATTTGGCGAAAGAATTTCTTCTAGTTCCAGACCATAAATCCTAGAAGCATCTGCTTTCTTAATGTAAAAATTGGTGTAATTATCATTCAAAATATTTCTTACTCTAATTCTGAATGGTTTAGAATTCCCAAACGTACAAAAATGAATAGAATCTACTTTCAAAAAAGGGAGTACATCTACATCTCCATCAGAATGTAAAAGCGTGTAAATTTTGTTGAGATTGGCTTCGATTTCGGCGTGTTCAAATTCAGGGTAATAAACATTGAGCCAAAGTGTGTCCTTGCCATCTTTATCATGAACGGGCATATAATCTGAAAAACGCAATAAATCATCGTAATAAAATCTGATATTGGTAAGTCGATGATTTTTTTCCAGATAATCCATTAATTCTGGATTTACGGGATACATTGGTTTTCTGAATTCTATTTTTACGTCTTTCATCCTCCTGAATTTGTCTTTTCAAAGATACAAAATCTTTTGCAGGGCTTTTCTTTAACCTCAACAAAAAACCTCCAAGGAATTCTTGAAGGTTAATATATTTTGTAATGTATTTTTAAGCTTTTACAGGAATGGTTTTCAGCTGTCTGAAAGTAATCATTCTGTAATTTTCTTCGTCCCAAAGTGTATAAAAAGCATATTTAATACTGCTTAATAACGTAATAGTCGTTACATATTTTTGGAAAATAGGATTCTCCTTGCTGCATTTTTCTAATTTATAGAAAGGAACTTTCGGAGCCAAATGGTGAATGTGGTGATACCCAATATTTCCTGTGAAAAAGTTGAAAATTTTTGGCAATTTATAATAAGAACTTCCTTTAATTGCTGCTAAAAGATATTGCCAATCTTCTTTCCATGCTTTATAATTGGGGTCGTGCTGATGTTGCATATAAAAAAACCAAATTGCTGTAAAAGCAAACGTGATAAGGATAGGAATATATAAAAGTGCTAATTTTTTGAATCCTTCAATAAGGTCAAAAGTCGGCAAACTTAAAATTACTCCTAAAATAGCAAAAAATCCTAATAAGTATAAATTGGTTCTCAACAGCGTTAAACGTTCTTTTTCCCAACCTTTAAATTTGATAAAAGGAATTCTGTTGTGAATAAAAATATAGTAAATAGGCCCTAAAACAAACATTACAGGAACCGAACGGTAAATTCTGTATTTAATCTTTCCCCAATTAGAAAGTTCGTTGTATTCTCTCACCGTCAACAATGTAACATCTCCGATGGTTCTGGTGTCTAACTGTCCTTGATGTGCGTGATGATGATTATGAGAACGTGCCCAATATTTGTAAGGAATACACGTCATCAAACTCATTAGAAATCCTGTTCTATCATTTTTAGTTCTATCTGGAAAAAAAGATTGATGCCCGCAATCATGCTGAATAATAAAAATTCTAGTTAAAAATAAACCAGCCAAAAAACAAATAGCAATGGCTCCCCAAATCTGAAATTCATACACAATTGCAGCCGCCACAAAAAGCAAACCGAAAGGTAAAACCGTTTTCCAGACTTCTTTTCTGGCAAGTTTCACTTCTGGAGTTGCATAAGGTTTTATGATTTCTTTCCAGTTTTTAAGGTCTTCAATAATTCTTTCTTCAGTTTTCATTAATTTGATTATATATTAAAAGCAAAGATATTATTCTATGAATAATAATTGCAAAAATTTCTAAGTATTTAACGTAATATTCTTTAAATTCGTGTAAAAATAACATCATGAATCGCAAAGAATTTTTGGCAACTTCTCTTGGTGCAACTTTAGGCGTTGCCATTTTGCCTCAATTATGGTCTTGTACTTCTCAGAGAGCAATTTTCGAGGTTTTAAAATCTTCAAAAGGTGATATTTCTAAAATCAGAGGAAATGTAAGCAGTTTTACCAATCGTGGCGGAACCGTAGGTTTACTGGAAACCAAAGATTCATTTGTAGTCATTGATTCTCAATTTCCAGATTTTATTCAACCTTTAATTGACTCTATTTCTCAAGTCAAAGGAAAACCGATTGAGTTTCTTTGCAACACGCATCATCACGGAGATCACACTGCAGGAAATTTCGCTTTTAAAGATTTGACTCAAAAAATTGTAGCTCAAAAGAATGTTCCAGAATTGCAGAAAAATGCAGCAGAACTCGCTAAAAATTTAGATAAACAAGTTTACGCCAATATTTTATTTGACGACAAATATCTCATCAAATCTGGTGGAGAAAGAGTAACCGCTTATCATTTCGGAGCTGGACATACGTTTGGTGACGCGATGTATCATTTCGAAAAAGACAATGTGGTTCACATGGGAGATTTAATGTTTATCAACATGATTCCTGTTTATCGAGTAAAAGATGGGTCTAATTTTAGAAGTTGGATTTCTGTTTTAGAAAAAGCCATTTCTACTTTTGATAAAGACACTTTATTTATCTTTGGGCATGCTCCCGATAAAAATCTCACAAAAGGAAACTTAGAAAATCTTACCGAAATGAGAAATTTCTTAGAAGCCAGCGCAGATTACATTAAAAAATCTCTTGCCGAAGGAAAAACCACAGAACAACTTACTGAAAATCTAGTGATTCCAAAATTTGAATACCGAAAAGCCATGAACAAAGATTTCACCAAAACCTTTGTAGAAGGAATTGCAAGTCAGTTATAACAAAAAAACTCCAGAGAATTCTCTGGAGTTTTTAAATTTTTGGAAGCCGAACTTCGGCTACATGTTTCTTCTGTATTTTCCGCCCACTTCGAAAAGTGCATTGGTAATTTGTCCCAAAGAACAATATTTCACCGCTTCCATCATCACTTCGAATAAGTTTTCATTTATATTATCTTGTTTTAATATTTCTTAGTCTATTTTACGCCCACTTTAAATTTCATTCTTTTCTTTACAATCATGCAGTTTAAATATTTACATTTATTTTACAAAAAAAAATTCATTTTAAATCTTAACTCTTTACCATTATCAATACTATCAATTTTATTTCAATTTACACAATTAAATACTAGCTGAATATCATTATTAATACAAAATGAATTTAATTATTTATTTATTCCAATCTAATTAAATCAAAAAAAATATTAACATTTGCTTGTGAATTTCAATTTTTTTTCGTATATTTGTAATCAAACAAATGAGTTATGGATTTTTTAAAAGAAATTGTATTTGAAGATCCTAATAAAATAGGAGGTTCAATTAAAGCAACTATACAAAAAACAGGTAAGCTGGGATTTTCTTCTGGAGCAATGGATTTTATGAATTTGAAATCAACTCCATACTTCAAAATAGGATTTCCAGCAGAAGGAAATGCGGGAGACTTAATCTACATGGTCCCTACTCACCTAAAAGAAGGAGCCTTTAAAGTTGCTGAAGCTGGTTCTTATAATTATATCAATTTAAAAAATGTTTTTGATAGAAAAGGAATTGACTATAAAAACAAAACATACATTTACGATATAAAGAAAGAAAAAACAGATGATATTGAATATTTTATATTAACAATTAGAAAAAAATAAAGCGGAGGGAAAGAAAATAAAAAAAGGCTGAATAAACAGCCATTGGAAATTTATAAGTTTTTCTTAAAAATACTTGGGGAAGTGGTTTTTAAAGAAAATAAAACTTAAAGATGTGAGATTACCTCATCTCCTTTTGTTGTGCAAATATACTACAAAAGTTTCTGTTTTCCAAGAAGTAAATTCGGTTTTTAACGCTTACGTACGTTAGAGCATTAAAATAATAACAATGAATAAAATCATTTTACAGAATTTAAAAATAACAAAAAACAGAAATTATGAATTATAAAGTATCTACCTTTAAATTCTCTATTTTAAATAAAAATGGAGAAAAATATTTTTTAGCGAATTTACCTGGAAACATCGATTTTCAAGAATTATTTGAAGATTTTTGTCAAGATATTCTTTCAGAGACTAGAAAATTCAATGAAAATGGCAAAGACAAAAGTCTTACATTAAGAGAACCTCATAAAGTTGATAAGGACCAAAGGTGCATCTTCGGGAAATTTGATGCAGGAACTACAGGAGACCCTGTAAATATTAATAACCCCGAGACAAATGAAACTAATTATTCCGTCAATGCAAATGAAATTCAAGCAAGAATACTAAATTTCTATATTCAAATTCCCAAAACTAAACAAGATGGTTTTCTAGTTTTACAAAGAAAATCAACACATAGTATCAAGAAAAGTCTAGAAGACAATTTTAACATCTTTCTTTTAAAAAAAGGATTTGACATTAGATTTAAGCTTAATCCTGCTCCTAATTTTAAACTTTTGGAAAAAATGATGGAGAACGGCGAGTTAAAGGAAATAAATTTAGAAAAAAAACTTGTGGCAAATAGTTTTACAGGTTTATTTGAAGATTCCTTAATTTCAGAGTTAGGAAGCACAATTACTCAAATAAAATTTGAAAAAGAAGCAATTAAACAACCCTTCAAAGAAAGATTATAATCACTTTGTATAAAGA
>CAZHCK010000094.1:0-3775 GCA_964530915.1 uncultured Cloacibacterium sp.
ATGCTATTTTATTTAAAAAATTATATGTTAAAATAAAAAGCCGAAAAGAGCATCATCAAGCAATTATTTTGAAGTATGACATCTCATATCTTACGGATAAAGAAATCAAAGATTTAAAATTTTCTTTGAAAAAAATTATAAAGGCCAATATAGAAGCAAACAGAGAAGGTAAAACGCAAGGTTAATAATGGAAGGACACGAGCACAAGGAAGAATCCTTAAAAAAAGTATCAGGTTTATACAAAGATTGGTTTCTAGATTACGCATCATACGTAATTCTAGACAGAGCCATTCCGTCTATTTTTGATGGTTTTAAGCCAGTACAGCGAAGAATCATGCATTCTATGCGCGAATTAGAAGACGGTAGATATAATAAAGTTGCCAATATTGTAGGAAATACCATGAAGTACCATCCTCATGGTGATGCTTCTATTACGGATGCGATGGTGCAAATTGGCCAAAAAGAATTGCTCATTGATACCCAAGGAAACTGGGGAAATGTCTACACAGGAGATTCTGCAGCAGCAGCCAGATATATTGAAGCAAGATTGACTCCTTTTGCTTTGGAAGTGGTTTTCAACCCGAAAACTACAGAATGGAGCAAGTCTTATGATGGTAGAAATAATGAACCGATTGACCTGCCTGTAAAATTTCCTTTGCTTTTGGCGCAAGGTGTAGAAGGAATTGGTGTAGGACTTTCTACCAAAATTATGCCTCATAATTTTAATGAACTTTTAAGTGCTTCTGTTGCTTATTTGAAAGGTAAAAAATTCGAATTGTATCCAGATTTTCAAACGGGAGGTTTACTAGATGTAAGCAATTATAATGATGGTCAACGTGGCGGAAAACTTCGTACTAGAGCCAGAATTATTCAAAAAGATAAAAATACCCTTTGTGTTACTGAACTTCCTTTTTCTAAAAATACGGGCGATTTAATTGATTCTGTAATCAAAGCCAACGAAAAAGGGAAAATCAAAATCAAAAAAATTGAAGACAATACTTCTGATAAGGTAGAAATTAATATTCATTTAGCGAATGACGTTTCTCCAGACAAAACGATAGATGCGTTGTATGCTTTCACCGATTGCGAAGTTTCTATTTCTCCGAATGCGTGTGTTATTGTAGGCGACAAACCAGAGTTTCTTTCGGTTTCTGAAATTCTAAGAAGAAATACAGATCACACCGTTTCTTTACTCAAAAAAGAATTAGAAATAGAACTTCACGAACTCGAAGAAAAGTGGCATTTTGCAAGTTTAGAAAGAATTTTCATTGAGAACGAAATTTACCAAGAAATTAAAGGTAAAAACTCAAAAGAAGAAGTCTATGAAGCGATTGATAAAGCGCTAAAACCTTTCATTAAAAAGCTAATGAGAGCAGTTACGGTAGAAGATATCATCAAGTTGACGGAACTTCCTTTCATGAGAATTTCTCGTTATGACAGAGATAAAGCCGAAGAAAATATCCTCGCTCTAGAAGGTAAAATGGAACAAGTGAAACATCACTTGGCGAATCTAATTGCTTATGCTATTGATTATTTCACCAATATTCAGAAAAAATACGGAAAAGATAAAGAGCGTAAAACAGAACTGAGAGTTTTTGATAACATCGACGCAACTAAAGTAGTTTTAGCCAACGAAAAATTCTATGTCAATAGAGAAGAAGGTTTCATAGGAACTTCGCTCAAAAAAGACGAATACGTTTTCGATTGTTCTGATATTGATGACATCATCACCTTCCAAAAAGACGGAACAATGAAAGTGGTAAAGGTAGAAGCTAAAACGTTTATCGGGAAAAATCTAGAACACGTTGGCGTTTTCAAAAAAGGAGATAAACGTACCGTTTACAATATGATTTATCGTGAAGGTAAAGAAGGTCCTTACTACATGAAACGTTTTTCTGTAACGGGTGTTACCAGAAATACAGACTATAAATTGGCTTCAGACAAAAAAGGTTCAGAAATGTTGTATTTCTCTGCCAATCCTAATGGTGAAGCAGAAACCGTAACCGTTTTACTGAAACCAAATTCTAGAGTTAGAAAAAATAAAATTGAGATTGATTTCTCAGAATTAGCGATTAAAGGAAGAGATTCCAGAGGAAATCTCGTAACCAAATATGCAGTGAAGAAAGTCGATTTAAAAGAAGAAGGAGTTTCTACTTTGGCTCCAAGAAAAATTTGGTTTGATGATACGGTTCGCAGACTGAATGCAGACGGAAGAGGTACATTATTAGGCAGTTTCAAAGGAGATGATAAGATATTAACCGTGAATCAAAATGGTGAAGCCAAATTGGTGACTTTTGATTTATTAAACCGTTTTGATGATGAATATTTAATTCTTGAAAAATGGAAGCCAGAACAACCGATTACGTGTATCTATTTTGATGGCGAAAAAGGAATTTATTTCATCAAACGTTTCTTACTCGAAAATACTACGAATGTTCAGCATTTTATGCCAAGTGAACATCCAAAATCTTTCGTAGAATTTGTAGGAACTTCTGATGGTTGTACTGCAGAAATTATCTTCCCGAAAGATAAATCAGGCAAAGAAAAAGAGCCAGAAATCATCAATATTGATGAATTTATAGCAGTAAAAGGTATTAAAGCGATCGGAAATCAGTTTATCAAAGAAAAAGTAAAATCAATTAACATTACCATTCCAGAACCGTTGGAAGAAGAGCAAGAGTCAGAAGATTCTGCCAATGAAGAGTTTGATACTGATTCTGACGCTAACGAAATTCCAGAAGAAGGTCAAATTGGGGATTTATTCTCAATTGATGAAAATAATGAATAATTAAAAAAGCATGCATCCAATATTATTAATTACAATAGCTATTACTGTAGTCATCAGTATTATGGGATTTCAAAAAATCCATATTTTTGAAAAATATAAATTCAACGTTTCGGCGATACAAAATCGAAAAGAATACATCAGACTGCTTTCTGCGGGATTTCTTCATGCAGATTGGGGACATTTGTTTTTCAATATGTTAACATTGTATTTCTTTGCACCAGTTGTGTTATATGTGTACGGCGTTTCAGGATTTTTGTTGGTGTATTTAGGCTCAATTGTCATAGGGAATTTATTTTCTCTGTATTTGTATAAAAGACAAAGCTGGTATTCGGCGATTGGAGCGAGTGGTGGCGTTTCTGGGATTTTATTTGCTGCGGTAGCTTATGCACCCAACCAAATTGAAGTGAATTTCTTACCCGGTTATATTTTTGGAGCTTTGTATTTTGGGTATTCCGTTTATATGATGCTTAATCCAAGACCACATGATAATATTGGTCACGCTGCACATTTAGGTGGTGCTGCTTTTGGATTGGTTTACGCAGTTGCTCTAGAACCAGAAATTGCCATGAATAATGCAGTTTTTTTGCTTGTGATGTCACTTCCTTTGATTTACATGAGCTACCAAGTTTTTGTGAAGAAGAAAATAGGATAAATAATTTTTTAATTTTTTATAATTGAAATGATTAGTTTTGAATATAATCGTAAGAAAATGTTTTTATG
This sequence comes from uncultured Cloacibacterium sp., assembly GCA_964530915.1. Taxonomy (GTDB): domain Bacteria; phylum Bacteroidota; class Bacteroidia; order Flavobacteriales; family Weeksellaceae; genus Cloacibacterium. Next base: position 3,509 of record CAZHCK010000094.1, read on the forward strand.
GATGTTATTTTCAATTTTAATCATTTTACTTTTTTCACATGATTTTATAAACGCAGAAGATTTAACTTCAAAACGACCAGGATCTTACAGCAAATACAGTTATGTAGGGCATTTTTTTACAGAAGTCCCAACTTGTTAAGGTTTTTTTGTGGTTCAATTTTTCTTTTATTTTTCTACTTTATTGTTTCGTTGATAAGAAAAATTATTAAAGGGAACGTTTTTTATGAAAATAGAAATGGTTTTTTAATTTGTGATGATGTGAAAATC
>CAZHCK010000094.1:3785-9066 GCA_964530915.1 uncultured Cloacibacterium sp.
ACATAAGAATTCACCTTAAAGATTCAAAAAAATTCATCAAAGAAGAAACAAATTTCTTGAAAAAAATAAATTTTCACTTAGTAAAGTATACCGAAGAAACGCCATTAATTTTGAGCGTAGATTTTCTTCAAGAAAAACCAAATGTAATCCTAGAAAAATTAAAGAAACTTGTTTACAATTCTTAAATGAATTGAGATAGCAATTTCAATAAAAATAAAAAAGTCGGAAATTAACTTCCGATTTTTTTCATAGACTACTTTCTTCCTATAACAAACCTATCATTCCCCGATAAATCTTTTACTAATTCGCTTTCTGAGAAATTTTTGAACAGTTCTAAGGTTTCATTTCCTAATTTTTGATTGATTTCAAGGAAAAATAAACCGTTTTCATTGAGATGATTTTCGCAGTCTTTGGCTATTTTTCTGTAGAAAATCAGTGCATCTTGAGTTGGTGAGAATAGTGCAATATTGGGCTCAAAACCTTTTACAGAATCTTCGATTTCTATATTTTCATCAATTCCAATATAGGGTGGATTGGAAATGATAACATCATAATTTTCGGTCAAATCTGTATTCAGATAATCTGCTTGAATAAAGTTAATTTCGGTTTTATGAAATATTGCATTTTTCTGAGCAATTTCAAGTGCTTTTTCAGAAATGTCCATTGCGAAAACTTCCGTATCTGGGAAATACTTTTTTAAAGTAATTGGGATAATTCCGCTTCCTGTTCCAACGTCTAATAATTTTAGATTTTGGATTTTAGATTTTAGATTTTTAATTTTTGAAATCGCCAATTCTAGCAATTCTTCTGTTTCAGGGCGAGGAATTAAAACGTTTTCATCTACAAAAAATCTATTTCCATAAAATTCTGTATATCCCAAAATCTGTTGATAAGGTTTTCCTTTTTTGAGTTCTTCAGTTACTTTTTCAAATTCCGAAGCCAGATTTTCTAATTTTCTTTTTTGAAAATCTTCTAAGAAATATCGGTAAAGAATTCTGCTTTCTTCTTTGGAATAAATAGTCGCTAAAGCTTCAGAAAACAAGTGAAAATAATCTTGAAATTGCATTTTACAAAATTATATAAATTATCCTAAATATTCTGTAATATGTTTTGGAGCTTAAACTCTGAAATTTGTAAAAAATAAAAAATAATGATTACTAGAATTAAGAAATTACCAGATAACATGGTGGGATTTTTAGCCACTGACGAAGTTTCAGCAAAAGATTTTATAGATGTAGTAATGCCAGAAGTAGAAAAATTTATCGAAAAGAAAGATAAGTTGAATTACATGTTGGTCATTGAAACAGATTTGGCTAAATTTTCAACTGGAGCTTGGTTTCAAGATGCCTTGATGGGAGTAAAGACTTTAACTAAATGGCATCGTGCTGCTATTGTCTATGATTCACAATCAATACAAAATTTTACTGAAGTTTTTAGCAAAATTATGATTGGCGAGTTCAAAGGCTTTGATAAAAAAGATTACGATACAGCCGTAAAATGGACTTCTGAACAAATTGACCTTTAATTTTTAACATCAAAAACTCTTGCTATGAACGAAAATAAAAATCCTCAAATTACCGTAACTAAAAGCAGTTCTGTTTCGGAAATTCTACTTGAAAACGACAACAATGCTAAAGAAATTTTTAAAAATTTAAAACAAAATCTCTACAACGTAGAGCATTGGAACTTAGTTAAAGACAAGGAACATTGTCATTTTCAACTTTGCAATCAAAATGGAGAAGAAAAAACTGGAAAAATAGAAAACGGCGACCTGATTAGAATCTGTGTTACCGATGAAAATCAAAAAACTACATGTTATGATTGGATTCAGATAAGAAATTTAGAAGAAATCAATTTTGCAGACGAACAAATTATCAGTTTTCAACTTAAACCGATGATGAGTTCTCAATTGGTCATTGAAAAAAAGAATAGAAGCAAAAAACGCTTGGCTATTAATTCTTTTTCTATTAGAAGATTGAGAAATAAAATTATAACAGAAATAGAAGAAACCAACGAAATGATTAATCTAGAAACGGTGAATTTTTATCACAAAATCAGAAATCTTTTCTTAGGATTTAATGGAATTTTAAACATTAAAACATATTAAACAACACCAATACATCATATCAATCATCAAATCACAAAATTTATGTCAACCCAAAATTTATTTCAAAAAGAAGCTATAGAAAAGCTTAAAGAGCTTTCAGAAAAAGCCAGAACATGCATGTTCGTTACTGAATTAGACCAATTGCCCTCTAATTCTAGACCGATGAGTCTGCAAGAATGCGATGATGAAGGAAATCTTTGGTTTATTTCGAGCAAAGAAAGCAACAAAAATATGGAAATCGAGAGAGATCCTAGAGTTCAACTTTATTTTATGAATAATAGCGACAGCGAATATCTTTCTGTGTATGGCAAAGCGTTTATGTATGATGATAGATCTACAATAGAAGAAAAGTGGAGTGCTTTTGCCAATGCTTGGTTTGATGGAAAAGATGACCCGAATGTTTCTATTCTTAGAATTGCTCCAGAAGATGTTTATTATTGGGATACTAAAGCTGGTAAACTCGTTTCTTTATTGTCATTTGCTACTGCGATTGTTACTGGTAACAAAACCGATAACAGTGATGGAGTAGAAGGACAAATTTCAATCTAGAAGCACTCTATATATATCGAGTCCGCAATTTATTGCGGGCTTTTTTTTACCATTCAATTAACTTTTCAGCGGTAATAATGTATTTTTTAAAAGTGGAATTTTGCTTTTTCTCAAAATTAGTATCTAATCCAGTGAATTGAGAGAATGCAGGCAAAATAATTTGATTTTCCGAGACTAAAAAGCATGGAAATTTCAATTTTTGTCTATTTTGAGCCATTAATGAAACGCCAGGATGAATATGCCCACCAATTTGTGGTTTTTGAATGGAATCTAAAGATTCGTGAGAGAAAATTAGAGTTTCGGTTTCATAAATTTGAGCTTCTTCAATTCCGAATTCTTCTGAAAATCTGTCGTGATTTCCTTTGACGAGCAACCATTTTATTGTGTTAAAACTTTCAAACCATTTTCTGAAAATTTCTATTTCAGAATTCAGTTCTGCATGAAACAAATCGCCTACAATGATTATTTTTTCGGGTTGATAATGTTCTATTAATTTTTGGAGATTTTCTAAATCTTTTTCGATGATTCCATTCGGTAAAGCAATTCCGTTTTTTCTGAAATGTGCTGTTTTTCCTAAGTGTAAATCAGACAAAATCAAAGATTTTTCTTTGTCCCAAAAAATACTTCGGTATTGATTGAGCTTCAATTGTTCACCAGCAAAATTGATAGAAATTTCAGAAATCATGTTGCAAAAATACGAGAAAAATTATAGAGAAAAGCGATTTCTTTTTTTAGGAATTCCAGCGGTTTTCATTCTTTCGATTCTGGTCAATAAATCTTCACTAGAAAGCGATTGACGAAGACTGTCTACTTTTATAGGGAAACTCAGTGGTGTAAATTGTGTGGTTTTCTCGAATACAATTTTAGAAACTGAAATTCTCTCAAAAGCTTCTCTTAACCGTACTTCTTCTAACTGGTTGTTAAAAACTTCGGTGTAAGCTTGTCTCAAAAGTAAATTATCTGGTTCGTAATCTTCCAATACTTTAAAAATAAGGTTTGACGAAGATTGAATGCTTTTAAATTTCTTTTTATTGCCGTAATAATTTTGTAAAACCAAGCCAGAAATCACCGCAATATCTCGAAATTTTCTTTTGGCCATTTCCGCAGCATTGATACTTGCCATCACATCTTGAATGAGATTTTCTTTGCTCAATATTTGTTGCAAATGTTTTTCTTCTAAAGAAATCGGTTGGTCGCTACTCAGTTCGAAACCGTAATCATTCATCGCCATGGTAAAAGAAATTGGGAAAATTTTAGAAATTCTGTACGCTACCAAAGCAGACATCACTTCGTGAACCAATCTTCCTTCAAATGGATACATAAAAAGGTGATTTCCGTATTTGTTTTCAATGAGTTCCACCAAAAATTCATCAGATTTCGGAATGTGAGAAACGCCTTCTTGGTCTAGAAGCAAAGGTTGTAGAAATTTTAGTTCTTTTTCTTTAGGATTTGGTGAAAGAGAATCATCTAATTTTTCTCGTAAAAAATGAGACAAATAGGAAGTCATAGGCAATCTTCCACCTGCGTAACTTGCCGCAATTCCGCGTTTTTTAGAGCTTAATTTTACCTGAACTTCTTGTTCTTTGATATTCACAATTTCTAAAACTCTTCCTGCTAAAATAAAAGCATCTCCTTTGTTCAAACGGGAAATAAAAAACTCTTCAATCATGCCAATGTAACCACCACCGAAAAATTTCACTTTCATCATCACATCGCTTACAATCGCGCCTAAATTCATTCGATGAAGCATCGCAATTCTTCTGCTTTTGACTTTATAAATTCCGTCTTCTATGACTACTTTTTGGAATTCTTCATAGCTTTTTAGGGATTTTCCACCAACAGTGATGAACTGTAAAATCCATTTCCATTCTACATCTGTCATTTCTCGAAAACAAAAGGTTTCTTTGACTTGTTTTTTGATTTTTTCTTCTCTAAAACCTTCGCCAACTGCCAAAGTCACGAGAAATTGAACTAAAACATCAAATGCTAAAACAATTGGCTCTCTTTTCTCGATTTGATTCTGTTTATGCGCTTCTTTTAACGCCGCCACTTCTATCAATTCTAAAGAATGGGTGGGGACGAAATAAATTTTAGAAGTTTCAAAAGGAGAGTGTCCGCTTCTTCCAGCTCTTTGTAAAAATCTTGCAACGCCTTTACTGGAACCGATTTGAATCACGGTGTCAACTGGTTTGAAATCTACGCCTAAATCTAAAGAAGAAGTAGAAACCACCGCTTTCAAATAACCCGAAGCTAAATTATCCTCAATCCAATTTCTGAGTTCAAAATCTATAGAACTGTGATGAATCGCGATTTGACCTGCCAAATCTGGATTGACTGATAATAAATTTTGATACCAATTTTCCGCTTGATTTCTAGTGTTGGTAAAAATGAGAGTAGTCTTGCTTTGTTCGATAATCGGAAGAATTTTTTCTGTCATTTTGCTTCCCATATGTCCAGCCCAAGGCAAAAGTTCTAATTCATCTGGCAAAACAGAGAGGATTTCTACTTTCTTTTTTTCTTTGGCGAGAACTATTTTTTTTGGAGTTTCATAAGGAACTAAAACTTCTAACGCTTCTTCTAAATTTCCGATGGTGGCAGTTAATCCCCAAATTTTCAAATTTTTAG
>CAZHCK010000095.1:0-8923 GCA_964530915.1 uncultured Cloacibacterium sp.
AGACAAGACCTCATCTTTCGACAAGGTCTTTCTCAAATCCATATATTTTTTTCGTAAATCTTTTTTAAGCATTTTAGATTTCCTTTACAGATATAATTTTCACTGGACAAGCTTTTGCTGCTTTTTCACATGGTTCATACGCATCAGGAATAGGTGTTTTAAGCGTAAAGAAACCTTTCTTATCAGCAGATTTCAATAAAACAGATTTTCCGTCTTTCTTAGACATACGAAAATATTCTGGCGCAAACTCGGCACAGTAATTACAACCAATGCATTTATCTCTTTGTAGTGTAATAATTACCATTATAACTTAATTAGTGTGAGTAAGCACCTTCATCAACATTATTCTGTTGTGTACCAGGTTCTTCTACCTTTACAATTTTGTATAATTTATCAGATGGACGAACTCTAAATTCTGTTTTAAAGGTAACCACATCAGATTTCGAAGCTTTAGTAGCCCCTTCTTTACCATCTACCATCATATGTTCAATTACAATTTCTTGTGAACCTGTAGTAGGACCTTGAATCAGAACTCTATCTCCTATATTTAAATCATAGGCTTCAATTAAAAATTCTGCAATATTTGATTTTGGGTAGAAATGTCTTCCTTTACCAATGTAAATTTTCTTTTGTGTAGCACTGCTTCCAGAGTTTGAAGACCATTCTCCTAATTCTTGACCAAGATAATAACCACTCCAGAAACCTCTGTTGTAAACCGTTTCCAGTTGCTTCATCCAACCTTCTACTTTCTCTGCAGAAAAAGTTCCATCGGCAATACTATCAATGGCTTCTCTATAACATTTAGTCACAGTCGCTACATATTCTGGCGCTCTTCCTCTTCCTTCGATTTTTAAAACCTTTACACCTGCATCTACTATTTGGTCTAAAAATCCTATCGTACAAAGATCTTTGGGAGACATCATGTATTCATTATCTAGTTCTATTTCGAAGCCAGATTCTTGGTCAATAACCGTATATTTTTTTCTACAATTTTGTTTACAAGCTCCTCTGTTTGCCGAAGAATTATTAGAATGAAGACTCAAATAACATTTCCCAGAAACCGCCATACAAAGTGCTCCATGACCGAAAATTTCTATTTCTACTAAATTTCCAGAAGGCCCTTTGATTTGCTCTTTTTCAATTTGAGAACAGATTTTTTTGATTTGAGTAATAGAAAGTTCTCTACTCATCACCATCGTATCTGCAAAAAGTGCATAAAACTTAACCGTTTCTATATTGGTAATATTAATTTGAGTAGAAATATGTACTTCCATGCCTATTTGTCTTGCATAGGCAATTACCGCCTGATCCATTGCAATTACTGCAGTAAGGTCTGCTTCTTTTGCTTTGTCAAGTAAGGTTTTGATGATGGATAAATCGTGGTCGTAAATAATGGTATTAAGAGTAAGATAAGTTCTCACCCCTTTTTCTTTACATCTTCTAGAGATTTCTGGTAAATCTAAAATTGTAAAGTTCATAGAAGCTCTAGCTCTCATGTTGAGCTGCTCTACACCGAAATATATTGAATCTGCACCATTATCTAATGCTGCTTGTAAAGAAGTAAAATCTCCTGCTGGAGCCATTAATTCTATTCTTCCGCTTTTTGTCATTCTAAAATGTAAAATTTTTTGCAAAGATATGTTTTTTAGAATTATTCTAAAAAGCTTATAATAGATAGATTCGATTTATACTAATATCTTATTTTTTTCTTACTCAAAACATAAAATAAGACTATAAAAAATAGAACTATAAAAAATAAAGTAGTCCACATGATTACTAAAATTAATGGTTTTGTTAATATTCAAATTTACTTCAACCTATCTTTGGATTCAATACGTAAATTGTATGATATTCAATTACAATTCTAAAATTTTCTTAAACTCGTTAAACTTTGTTAAAAGTGTAACACTAATAATTTAGTGAACACTAATTTTGCATTAAATTTGTTATACTTAAACTATAAAAGAAGAATTAACAATGAAGAACAGTTTAAAACAATTATTACCTTTTGCTGTTGTAGGTATATTATCTGGTGCCACAACTTTTGGTGCAATAGAGTATTTCAAAACGAATGAAAATAACAGCGATTTTTCTTATTTCCATACTGCAAATGATAATGTAAAATTCGCAGGAATAAATTCCGCAAACGTGGGCGATGATTTTGTAAAAGCTGCAAAAACGACAGTTCCTGCAGTGGTTACCATTAAAAATTATCAATCCAGAAGTTCAAATTCAAACAGAATGTCTGAACAAGACTTATTTGAACAATTTTTCGGAAATCCTTTTGGAAATCAAAGACAAAACCAAAAACAACAGCAGCCTCCTAAAGATGTTCCTTCTGGATTAGGAAGTGGTGTGATTATTTCACCAGACGGTTACATTATTTCTAATAACCACGTAGTTGCAGGTGCCAATAAATTAGAAGTTATTCTAAGTAACAAGAAAAGTTACGTAGCCAATCTTATTGGAACAGACCCAAGTACAGACATCGCTCTTCTAAAAATTGAAGAAAAAGGTTTGCCTTATCTTAATTTTGCCAATTCAGATTTAGTAGAAGTAGGACAATGGGTTTTAGCAGTAGGAAATCCACTGGGTTTAAATTCTACCGTTACCGCAGGTATTGTTTCAGCTAAAGGAAGAAGCATAGACTTGCTAAGTCAACAATCTAGAACTCCTATTGAAAGCTTCATTCAAACTGATGCCGCAATTAATCCAGGAAATTCTGGTGGTGCTCTCGTAAATGTAAACGGAGACTTAATCGGAATCAACTCTGCCATTTCTTCTAATACCGGTTATTATGAAGGCTATGGTTTTGCAGTTCCTGCTAACTTAGCTAAAAAAGTAGTTGAAGACATTAAAAAATTCGGTTTGGTACAAAGAGGATTCTTAGGAGTTGTAAGTTTAGACCTTTCTGACGACAGACAAGTTGCCGCTTATAATCAAAGTCAAAAAGCTAACATCAAAGCAAGTAGCGGAATTATGATTACTGAAATCACTGAAAATAGTGGCGCTGAAGATGCTGGACTAAGAAAAGGAGATATTATCAAAAAAATAGACAATTCTACCATAGAAACTTTCGCGGATTTATCTGCTGCTGTTGGTAGCAAAAGACCTGGAGATAAAGTTATGGTAACTTATATTAGAAATGGTAAATCTTATACTGAAACCGTAACGCTTAAAGACCAAAAAGGAGGAACTTCATTCCGAAGCAAAGCAGATTTATCTGTTACGGAAAAAATAGGAGGAGAATTCGAGGTTTTAAGCGACCGTTTTAAAACTGATTATGGTTTAAACAGCGGTGTAATTGCAAGAAATGTAGTAGAAGGTGGAGAATTAGAAAGAATAGGCGTTTATGACAATTACATCATTATAGAAGTCAACGGAAAACCTGTAAATTCACAAAAAGATGTAGAAAAAATCTTAGATGGATATAAGGGAACCGTACAAATAAAATACGTAGACGAATACGGTAGAATGTACACCAGAGGTTTTAAAATGCCTTAATCATATTTTTTATAAATTCCAAAGAAAAGCCTTTCAAAAAATTTTGAAAGGCTTTTTTTATTTAGATTTCGGAAGTATTTTCCTTTTATTTCGTTCGTAAATCACTTCTACTATTTTTCCTCCTAACCAAGCAAAAGGGAAATAAGTTATGAAGATTAAAATTTTATAAAAAGTAGGGTGATATGGGAAAACAATAATGTCTAACATGGCTATAAATAGCAAAATGAAGCCAATAAGAATCGCATAAGCTACTTTAGCATATTTTACAATGATTGCAGTAGTAACACCACCAATAGTAGCCCCAAAACCTGAAGAAAGAAGTAAAGTCCAAAAGAAACCCGGCTTATTTTCTACACTTTTTAATAAAGCCCACCAATGTTTAAATGGGAAAAATCCTTCATAATTCACCCATGATGAATTAATTTTTACACCCAGCGAAATAACGACTCCTGCCATCGCCAAGCCACATAAAACGCCCAATGTATTTCTTAAAAAATTCATGTCTTAGAACTGATGTGCAATCATAGAGATTTCTACACTCACATTTTTTGGCAAACAAGAAACCTCTACTGTTTCTCTTGCTGGATAATTTCCTCCTTCGAAATAAGATGCATAGATTTCGTTCATCACTGCGAAATCATCCATACTCTTTAAGAAAATAGTAGATTTTACTACATTTCCGAATCCCATTCCTGCTTCTTCTAAAATGGCTTTTAGATTTTTCATCACTTGGTGTGTTTCTATTTCTATTCCATCCAATAAATTCCCAGTAGACGGATCAATAGGAATTTGACCAGAAATATAGAGAACGCCATTTACAAGGTTAGCTTGTGAATACGGACCAATTGCAGCGGGTGCATTGTTAGTAGAAACTATCTTCTTCATATTTTTGTAAAATTATCATGCAAAGATAAAATTTCTGAACAAATAAAAAATAGTGTTCAGAGATTCCTTCGTTTTTTAGAAAGTACTGCCACTTTGTTGGAAACTTCTTTCCTTGTATTTTACGGCGTCTTTTAAAATATTTGCTTTTATACTGATAAAGAAATCATATACTTTATATTGACCAAAAGGCACCCAATTAAAGGTAAAAGAGAAACTTCTTTGGTCTCTAGAAAACCCTAATCTTGTGTACGCTAAACTTTTTGAAACAAAATCATAATGAGTGTTTCCGCTTAAACTCCAATAAGGTGTAAGTTTTACGCTACCATCTAAACCTAGTGAAGCTACACTTTTTCCAAATCTGGTATTATTTTTAGAATAACCATAATTGGCATTAAGATTCAAAGTCCAAGGTTGATTAAAGCGAGAGTAATTATCTTGGTCAAAATAATAGACTTCGTTTCGGATTTCTCCTTTGGTTTTATATTTGGTAGCTAAATCTTCTTTTTTTCCAAAAGTTTCATTGTTCAGAGGGAAAGAAAAATTCATACTGAAACTTTGGATATTAAAATGTCCAAAATTCTCAGTTCTAACACCATTTTCTTGCCCTGGAATAAATACAATTTGATATGGATCTATCGACACATTAGAGTTTACACTTAATTTATTTTGGAAGAAAGAAGTCTGTGTACTAATCGAAATCAATGACCACTTGTATTTATCTGCAGCAAAATTATATCCTCCTGAAATATTTAAACTTTCAAAAATTTTAACTTTTTTGGTTCCTGTAGAATCGGTTTTACTTCTCACCTTCATCTCTAAGTTGTTATTGATATTGAAACCAATAGACTGCGTTAAACCTTGATTAGGTGAGCCAAACATCCCTCCTTCGAAAATAGAATAAGTGGTTAAAACGCCTCTTTCGTCATAATAACTTTTGAAATAACCAAACTTTGGATCTCCAAAATCTGGAGAATACGTGAAACCAATACTCGGAGTTACCATGTGTCTGATAGCTTGAATTTTAGATTTTTCACCAAATTTCAACATTCCATACAAAACGGTCTGCAAACTTGCAGATGTAGAAAACGTAGAATAACCCGTCAAATTTTTATTTAAATTCCTTTCTAAAGTATTGGTAACTGGATTATAGTTCTTACTAATGGTTTTAGTAGTCGCTACGTTATCAATATTAGCACCTAACGAAAACGTAAAAAATTTAGCAACTGTCGTGTTCGTAGCGAGTGCAATGTTATTTTTAGCACCAGTTTGCATATTATCCCACATGGTTTTGGTAAATAAATCGTCACTTTTCACCCCAGAAACATAATTACTGAATTGTAATCCTGTATTCACAGTAATGTTTTCTAACATGCCCGTTCTAATTCCCGTTTTTGGTTTAAATAGATAAAACTGATTGGTAGAAACATTCAACTGTGGCAATCTAATATCGGTAAGTCCTGTAGTAAAGTTTTGTGAATAACTACCTGTTCCCGTGATGGTAATTGGTAAATTCAAAAATCTTTTGGTAAAGCTCACCGTAGAGTTTTGTTGTGCATTAAGTGCACTTTGGTTAAAAATATGGGAGTTATTAACCGTGTTATTGTAGAATTTGTTGCTCGTAATATTTACAGATGCCGAAAAATTAAAAAATGGATTAGCCTTAGAATCTTGAGTATGTGTCCATGCAATATTATAAACACTACTTTTGGTATAATTTTCTAGACCTTTTATTCCTCTGATGGTAGTTCCTATTTCTCCTCGGAAAGAACCATTGTACTTATAGTTTTTTCGATAACTAACTTCCGGCCTGAAGTTCCAACTTCCCTTGGTATAATAATCAAAGTAGGTTTTCACATCAAAATGCTCACCAATTGGCAAATAATACCCCAAACTATTTAAGAAAAATCCCACGTCTTGTCTTTCCCCAAAACTCGGAATAAGAATCCCTGCCATTCTTTTTTCAGAAAACGGAAGAATTGCAAATGGTAAAATAAGCGGTGTAGGAACTTGTTCCAGATACATCTGGATAGGACCAGTAATCAATTTAGAATTATTTTTTCCTTTTACCAATTTAATGTCTGGTGCGAGTAAATAATAATCTGCTATGGTATCTTTTTTCTTAAGAAAATATTCGTCTGTAGTATATTTTCCTCTTTTGAGATAAAAAACGGAGTCGTTTACTTTTTTGGTCTTTTCTGCTACAATTACACCTTCACTTTCTTCTGTTCTAGCGTTATAAGCAATGGCTTGTTTGGTTTTATAATTGTAGTTAAAACTTTCGTATTCATATTTTTTACCACCTTGAGTTGCAATCGCTGGTTCTAGCATTTTGCCGGTAGAATCTATTTTTCCTCTTGCGTAAATCAGTCCTTTGTCCCAATCTATTTGGATATAATCTGCATTAATCTTCATATCTTGATATGAAACTTCTGCATTTTGATTGAGATAAGACATTTTTTTCGGAACTTCGTTTCTAATATTATCCGCTTTAGAACGTACAATATCATCTATTTGTTCTTTTTCTATTTTTACGGTATCTGTTTTGGAAACAGCAGTTACCTTATCACTATTTTTAGGCGCATTTTCTAGCTTATTTTGTGCTAAAAAATTGTTAAAAATTAGGATAATTAAAATTTGTAAGGTATTTTTGAGACCGTTTTTAATCAATGGAGTGTATAATTTCAGGCTCCAAAATTAATAATTTTTAAAAAATGAAGACGCATAAACACGCATTTAATATAATTTTAACAGTATTATTTTTAATTTTCGCTCAATTAGGCGCACAAAAGAAGTTTGTTATTGTATTAGATGCTGGTCACGGCGGTTCTGATGTGGGAGCAACTAGAAAATACGAAAACATAGGATTAGTACAAGAAAAAGACGTTACACTAGGCATTGTATTGAAGCTAGGCAGAATGCTCGAAAAAAATAAAGATTACAAAATTATTTACACCAGAAAAATAGACGAATATCCTTCTCTAGCAGATAGAACAGACCTTGCCAATAGAAGTCATGCCGATTTATTTATCTCTGTACATTGCAATGCAAGCACCAAATCTACACCTTACGGAACCGAAACTTATGTACAAGGTCCAGACCAAAACAAAACCAATTTAGAAGTTGCCAAAAGAGAAAATGACGTAATTTTCTTAGATGATAAAGACCGCGAGAGATTTGCTTCTTACGATCCAACTTCTCCAGAATCATTAATTGCATTAAGAATTCAGCAAAGTAAATACCTAGAAAGCAGTTTGATTTTCGGAGGTTATGTAGAAGAAAATTTCGTGAAAAAAGATAAAAGATATTCTAGAGGAGTGATGCAGAAAAACCTTCACGTACTACGTCTAAATGCGATGCCCTCCGTTTTAATAGAAACGGGATTCATTAGTAATGCTGAAGAGGCTGCATATTTAGCTTCTGATAAAGGTCAAGATGAAATTGCAGAATCTATTTACGACGCAATTACCAGCTATAAAAAACGAATCGATAGAAATCAGAAAAAAATAGTAGAAGAACCGAAAGAACTTCCTCTGAAAAATGATTTCAGAATTCTTTTGATGAGCACTCCAAACAAATATGCTGTGGGAGATCCTGCCCTAAAAGGACTTAATTACATCTTAACCATCAAAGAAAATGGTTTGTACAAATACTATTACAGCGTAACTAATTTTGCTTCTATTAAGGAGAATAATCTTAAAACCGCGAAAGATGCTGGATTTAGAAACGCTACTGCTGTAAGTTTTATTCCTAATCAAAACATGAATACTGGTTATTACCGATTAGAAGTATACAGTGGAAAAGATAAACTACCTAACTCTTCACCAGTTATAAAATTATTAAAAGAAGTAGAAAGAGTAAAAGCCAATGGCACATTCTATTACACTTACGGCAATGTAAAATCTTTAGAAGCGGCTATTAAACTACAAAAAGACCTTGAAGAAAAGGGTATTACCAATACTACAATAGAAAAAGTTTATAAATAATCAAGAAAATTTTGCGAGTTCTAAAAAAGTTCTTATTTTTGCACGCACAAAAAAAGAATGGCCTATTCGTCTAGTGGTTAGGACTCAAGATTTTCATTCTTGCAACAGGGGTTCGATTCCCCTATAGGCTACAAATTTAAAAAAATTTTAAAAAATAATTTGCAAATTAAAAAATAGTTTTTATCTTTGCACCCACATTTCAGAAACAATTATGGCAAATCATAAATCAGCACTTAAGAGAATCAGACAATCTGAGAAAAGAAGATTGAGAAACAGATACTATCACAAAACTGCTAGAACAGCTGTGAAAGTATTAAGAAATGAAGAAAACAAAGCAGCTGCTTCAGAGCAATTGCCGAAAGTAATCTCTTTATTAGACAAACTAGTAAAGAAGAATATTATTCACAAAAACAAAGCTGCTAACTTAAAAAGCAAGTTAACTAAACACGTTAACAAGTTAGCTTAAGAATAAATTTCTGGCCCGTTCGTCTATCGGTTAGGACTCAAGATTTTCATTCTTGCAAGAGGGGTTCGATTCCCCTACGGGCTAC